>CAZBGF010000135.1:0-5457 GCA_964491255.1 uncultured Verrucomicrobiota bacterium | reverse complement strand
TTGGTTGTATAAATAGTAACCGCGGCGAATACAGCCGAGAAAAGAATTCCCAGAACTAAAGACCGAATTGTTATTTTGTTTGTTTTCATGTTACCAAAGATGCCAGGGCCACCCCGAACCTTCAAGGTTGGCTTGCCCCGGCAGTGGCAAAATAAAGAGCTGAATCACTATTATTGGTCAAGATATAAAGCGTAATTTCATCATTAATTTCATTTTATTGCAAGGTAATGATTGTATACATTTACGATTGCCTGATTTTTATCATGATTCCGCTGGGCACGTATTCGTAACAACCCATATTCACCAGACCAATAACCCTGAAAGACGAACAAAATCGAATTTTCCGAAAAAATGATATTATGCAAAGTGTATTTTGCAGAAGCAAAAGTCAGCAGTCAGGATTCAGCCACTTGGTCCGGCAGTTGCCGGACCAAGTGGTCACTTGCCGCCCGCCTACATCGTTGCACCAGCCCGCATCGCTACCTGCCCGCAGGACTTCGTCCAGCGATGTAGGCGGGCGCGAAGCGTTGCTGGCGGGCGAAGCGTTTCGGGCAGGCGGAGCGGCGACGTGATAGCCAAAACGCTAATTGTTCAGGCTGCTAAAGCAGGTTATATTTATTCTGCATTCTGAATTCTGTCTTCTTAATTCCAACTGCGAAATTTGTTAGTTTCGCAAAAGTCTATTTGAAGGATAATAAGTAGTATAGGTAATATTTCTAATAAGTTTTACGGAGACATTCTCATAAAGTTTCGACATATTGTACATTTACGCTTTATTTATTTCACTCTTTATTATACATTTTATCCACAAATTCTTTAGAAAATAGAAGACCAAAATTTATAAAGATAATCTATGACCAATCATATATCATTCAGCCGATTCCCCGGCGGCGTGTGGTCTGCTGCTCCAACGCCTTTTACCTCAAAAATGGAAATCGATCTGATTTCGATCAAGCGGATGATAAAACACCACATTCGTCTTGGCGTGAACGGTTTGTTTTTAGCCGGCACAAATGGAGAAGGTCAATTAATGACAAACCGCCAGCGCAGGACGCTGGTGCAAGCTATTGTGCGCTATAACAGCAGTCGGCTCCCTCTGGCCGTCCAGGTTACCGACAACTCATCTGCGCGGATATTGGATAACATAGTTTCCGCCAGGAATGATGGTGCGGATATCGCTGTTATTGCACCGCCAAATTTTCTTATCAATGCCACGCCGAAAAATATCCTGCTCTTATATCTTGAAGCCATCCGTCGCAGTCCTTTACCTGTTGGTATTTATGACCGCGGAGCGTATAGTTCGATCAGAGTTCCTGATTCAATACTGGGCAGGATTTATGCCGAAAAGAAAGTCGTCATGATTAAAGACAGTTCCACAAGTATACAGCGCATGAAAATCGCTCTTGCAGCAAAGCGCAAGCGTCCAGAATTGATTCTTCTCAATGGATGGGAATTCAACTGCGTTCCATATCTGAAAGCAGGATACGACGGTATGCTCTTGGGTGGCGGTGTGTTCAATGGATATCTTGCCGGCAAAATTATCAAGGCGGTCGCTGACAGCGACCTGAACCTTGCTGACAAACTTCAGCGTCGAATGAACCGGATAATGTATGCCGTCTACGGCGGTAAAAACATTAAATGCTGGCTATCCGGCGAAAAACAACTTTTGGTTGAAATGGGAGTCTTCCGGACATGGAAAAATTATCCAAATTATCCTTTGACTACGGCATGTTGCAGGGCCATTGAGCGCGTTATGAAAAAGGATGCTGATTTTTTGTTGCCTTAAAAGGAACCGGAATATGGTCAAAGAAATCATGACACGTAAATCCGTGGATAATATCTATCTCCACAAAGATTTTCATGGAGCCCTGAATATGGGAATTCAATATATTCATCAGCATTATGGTGAAAAAGCTGTACGGGATTTTCTGAGGCAGTTTGCGTTAAGTTTTCATGCTCCTATGAAGAATGAAATCAATCAGCAGGGTCTTATCGTTCTGAAAGAATATTTCGAAAAAATTTACCGGCTTGAAAACGGAAAAATCAAATTAACCTGTTCCGAAAATGAATTACTGCTTGAGGTGGAAGCTTGTCCCGCTGTCCAGCACATGCGCCAACATGGTTCCATTGTTTCGAGCTTGTTTGTTGAAACCACGAAAACAGTTAACGAAGCCATATGTGAAGGAACACCGTTTTCTGCGGAACTTGTAAGCTACGACAGAAAAACCGGCCGCAGCGTTCAGCGATTTTACAGGAGGAAGCTATGATTTCCTGCACCGAATTTATTCCCGCTTACAGCGAACTGTTTAAGTTCCTTGAAGAAAAAGGAGGGAAACAATCAGTCGTAGATTTCTGGAATTATCTTTCCGATAATTTTCTTGGCAACTTAAAAAACCTCGTGCAACAGCATGGTATTCGCGGCTGCTGGCTCTACTGGTCTCACACGCTGAATGAGGAGGCTGCCGACTTTACTATGGAGCTCGATGAAGAAGCCGGTGAACTCCATGCAACAATGCACCATTGTCCTTCCAAAGGCCGACTGCTTGAAATACCGCACATCATCCCATACCCTGATTATTGTGAACATTGCGATGTATTGTATCGTCGCGTGCTGGAACCATTGGGTTATGAGTGTTCTGTTGATCTCTCGAAATGCGACCAGGCTCAGTGCGAGTTCAGGATCATCCGGAAGCAATAAGGAGTGATATAAGAAAGAGCAAAAAAAGCATGAACATTTCTTATCGCGGCTTCCTCGCTGGTAATGCAATTTACGTCACTCTCACAATATGAAACAATTCGCTATTGACAAATTAAAAAGCATTCATAACACCATGTTTGACAAGGTCAAAAAAGTTGCTTAATGTTACCGATTGATTGTAATGTACATATAATTTAATCGTATAGGAATTTGTATTTTTGGGACGCAGATGAACGCAGATTAATAGGATTTAAAGATATGCTTAATTATCTGCGTATATCTTGCGAAAATCTGCGTCCTATTAATTTGTATCTCCGGTTGTTGGAGGAAAAAATATTGTGGAACCTGTTAAACTTGGAATAATCGGATGTGGCGTAATCGGAAACAAACATCTGAAAACCGTATAGACTCGCCGTTGATTAATGTTGTGGCTGTAGCCGATCTGCGCGAACAGGCATTAATTATTCAGAAAATAACAGACACAATTTATGCTTCGGCCGAACTCGGTGATACGGTTAAAACTATAGACTCCTGCAAAATAGCTGAAAATCGGCTCTTAGAGCCGACGCTACAACATCGAAGGATTTGCAACCACATAGTTACTAACATATTGCGTTGTAGCGTGCGCTCTATGAGCGCATCCTCATCGGCTATTTCGCAGAACTCTATTACAATTAACTAACGGAGGAAATACAAAATGAAATATTCGTTTATGAGTTTTTCATGTCCGGAACTGGGTATTGATGAAATACTGTCCGCAGCCAAACGTTACGACTATGACGGGGTTGAGTTGCGTACGGCAGCAAATCACAAACATGGCCTTGAGCTTGATGCTGATGCCAATATGCGTCACGAGATAAAACAGAAAATTGCCGACAGCGGCATCACACTCTGTTGCGTCGCGACATCCTGCAAATATGCTGATCCGGAAACAACCGAACGGCAGGTGGATGAAACCCTTCGATATATTGATCTGGCGAAGGATGTCGGCGCGGCAAGAATCAGGGTATTTGGCGGTGCAATTCCGGAAGGCACAAGCCGTGAAAAAGCTATTAGTCTGCTGACCACCTCAATGCAGTCTGTTGCAGATCATGCTGCTCAGCGCGGTATTACTGTTTGCGTGGAGACGCACGACCATTGGTGCGATCCGGCTCACATTGCAGAAGTCATGAAACGCGTAAATCACCCGGCAATCGGTGTAAACTGGGATATAATGCACCCTGTACGTGTGGCCGGGTCAACCATAGATGATGCGTTCAACACCCTCAAGCCATGGATCAGGCATGTACATTTACATGACGGCGTAACGGAGAACGGGAAAAGTGTACTGAAACCCATTGGACAGGGTATTGTTAATCACAAGCGCGCTGTTGAACTTCTGAAATCAATACAATACGATGGATTCCTGAGTGGCGAATGGATTGAGTGGGAACCTTACGACGTTCATTTACCCAGGGAATTGGCTACTATGAAACGTTTTGAGCAGGAAACAGCGTAAGTATGTAAGTAAATATTCAGCAACCCCCGCGTGTTTCCCTGACCGCCCTAATCGCCGATCAAGATCGGCTCCTACACGGAATTATGGTGTAGGAGCCCCGAACGTTCGGGGCGATTGGATATGCGATTGCATGCGTCATTGCTTTGCAAAGCAAACGTGATTTCCTACTTCGGTACGTTTGACAATCGCGCCAGTTGGACAGGCTTCAGCGCATTTGAGGAAAAATTCATTATCGGATTCCTGAGACAAGCCCTCGAAAAAGGGTTTAACACGGGTGTCAAAGCCGCGCTCGACAAATCCGAAAACGCCCTCCTGGTCTTCATCATTACGTCTCATTCTTACGCAAATCCCGCAATTGATACATTTGCCCTGTTCCAGAATGACATCAGGATGAGAAGCATCAATTGTATAGTCGCGCGTTGCACCAGCAAATCGATGGGGGTCCGCATTGTATTCCAAACCATACTCCCGCAACTTGCAGGTGCCGGCTGCTGCACACCCGCAAGCCAGGCATCGGTCAGCTTCCTTACGGGCTGTTTTTTCTGTTAATCCTAATTCAACTTCTTGAAAATTGTTTGCTCGATCTTCCGGTTTTTTTTCACGCATGTGAACCCGCTGGACTTGGTCAATACCAGTAAAACGGGAGGTGGTCACCTGCTCAGGATTTTCGCCCATAGAAACATTGAATTCGTCCGGCTTTCCTGTTATTGGCTGACCATTCAGAAATTGATCAATGCATATTGAAGCCAACTTACCGGAACCAACCGCCCAAACAGCAATCTTCTGATCCTCGCGAGCAACCACGTCTCCACCCGCGAAAACATCCGGCATGGCAGTTTGCAAAGTATCAGGATTAACCGCAATGACCTTTCCTCGTGAATCCAGTTTAATACCCTCGTTTCTTAAAACGTCTGGCTCAATGGTCTGGCCTATAGCGACAATAACCGTATCGACTTCCATATCAAACACATCGCCTTTGATCGGAACAGGCCGACGGCGTCCTGATTCATCGGGTTCACCAAGTTTCATCTGCTGACAGCAAACAACCAAACCCTCTCCTTTTTTTCGGATACTGATCGGCGCGGCCAGAAAACGGAATTGGACGCCCTCTTTTTCAGCTTCATCAACTTCAACAGCGAGTGCCGGCATTTCAACACGAGTTCTGCGATAAAGCATAGTAACCGCATCTGCTCCGAGCCGCCGCGCTGTCCGCACTGCGTCTATAGCTGTATTTCCACCCCCGACAACCAGAACTTTCTGT
>CAZBGF010000134.1:0-5494 GCA_964491255.1 uncultured Verrucomicrobiota bacterium | reverse complement strand
ACCACATGTTGGTGCGCAACATGCAGGCTAAAGCCTGAACTCCGAACGCTTGATGACGCTGTTTCCTGTGTTTGGAGTACAAGCTTCAGCTTGTTTCTCCGAGAAGTAGGATCGCGGGTAGAGTTTAAAATCTTTTTCTGACAAGATTAACATGATGATCAAAACCGGAAACATTTTGCTGATTGCCTGGATTAGGTTCTTCTGCTTTGTGCCTATGTGCCTTTGGTGCTGAGTAGATATTATTTTTATAATAATCAGTAAAATCTGTGGTTTTTCTTCGCTTTTCGATTCACATATTTTGCTGACGAGCCATTATTATAATAGGGATTCACAACTCATAATGGATAGATCATGAAGGAATTGACGACCTGGAAAACTAATCTATTGGAATTGATCCGGCTGACTTCGTCAAGTCTGCCGCACGATATTGAATCCGCGATTCGAAAAGTCAGGTTAAAAGAAAAAAAACACTCACCTGCCCGCTGGGCATTGGACTTGATCGTGGAGAATATCAACCTGGCACGTGACCGACAAGCGCCACTCTGTCAGGATACAGGTTCTTTGCTTTTTTACATTCGGTGTCCAGATGGATTTGATATTTCTGGATTATCCGCTGTTATCCGATTTGCCGTTCGTCAGGCAACACAACAGGGATATCTGCGTCAAAACACCTTTGATTCCATCACCGGTAAAGTATGTGGTATGAATATCGGGACCGGCGCACCTGTGATTCATGCCCAATACAGCAAGCGTCAAACAGTGGAAATCCGGCTGATCATGAAAGGCGGGGGAAGTGAAAACGTAAGCGTTCAATACAGTTTGCCGGATACACGCCTTTGCGCGGATAGAGACTTGGATGGTGTCCGGCGTTGTGCATTAGATGCTGTATTAAAAGCGCAGGGCAACGGTTGCGCGCCAGGCGTACTTGGAATATGTATCGGCGGAGACCGAGCGACAGGCGCGGAATGTGCCAAACAGCAGTTTTTACGGTTATTAAACGATCCCGCGCCTGAAAGGCAATTGGCTCAATTGGAAAAACGAATTCTGAAACAGGCCAATGCAATGGGGATCGGACCAATGGGATTCGGCGGAACGACCACGCTTCTTGGAGTTCACATCGGCGCATTGAGCCGTATTCCAGCCTGCTATTTTGTTAGTGTTGCTTATATGTGCTGGGCATTCCGGCGCCGCGGCGCAGTGATGAGAACCAATGGCCGTGTTCATAAATGGTTATACTGATTGGAGGCCGTTCGAAAAGGTTTTGCAACTCAAAGAAACATAAGAGTTTTGAACAAAAGATCGCAAAGATCGCGAAGGGAAATATATACAATTTCAATCAAATCTGATTGTTCTTCTTAAAAACTTTGCGGCCTTCGCGTTCTTCTGTGAAAAAAATCTTAAGGATTTTCAGCATTCTCATATTTCAAAAGGTTTTTCGAGTAAGCTCTAATGAATAAGGCAATAGAATATCCCTTTACCATTGACAAAATTTGTGAACTCAGGGTTGGGTGCCGGGTCACGGTTTCCGGTTGTATTTTTACGGGGCGTGATCGGCTCCATCAATACTTGTTTACCGGAGGAAAAGCACCTGTCGTATTGAAATATGGCGCTCTCTATCATTGTGGACCTGTTGTAGTCCGGGAAAAAGGAATTTGGGTTATCCGCGCAGCGGGGCCAACCACATCAATTCGTGAGGAACGTTATATGCCCGATATTATCCGCAGACAAAAGATTACGGTCATTATCGGAAAAGGTGGTATGGGCCCGGAAACGCTGAAAGCCTGCGCTAAGTATGGATGTGTATACCTGCACACGGTTGGAGGAGCTGCTCAGGTTCTGGCTGATAAGGTTGAACAAGTTTCTGGCGTTCATTTTTTGAATGAATTCGGTTCCACGGAAGCCATGTGGGAACTGCGAGTACGGCACTTTCCGGCTATTGTTACCATGGACTCGTATGGTAAGAGTCTGCATGAACACGTCGCCGCAAGATCTAATCGAAATTTCCGGAGAATATGACAAATGCGAATTATGTTTCTTGGATCAGCTGAATCAGCCTGTCCGTGCCTGGACCGAATCCGGACAGGCACGAAGGATATCTTAGCTGGCGTGGTGACACAGCCTGACCGGCCAAAAGGACGGTCATTAAAAACGGCATCCTGCGCAGTACGGTCACATCTGAAAAACATCTCTATACCGATTTTTACTCCGACAGATATCAACACGCCTGAATCGGTTCGAGCTATTCGGGAACTGTCTCCTGATTTAATTGTTGTGGTTGCATACGGCCAGATTCTGAAATCCTGCATCCTGGAGATTCCTCCCAGAGGTTGTATTAATGTTCACGCTTCACTACTGCCGAAATATCGCGGTGCGGCACCTGTTCAGTGGGCTGTTGCGCTTGGTGACAAATTAACAGGAGTGACCATGATGTATGTCAACGAAGCAATGGATGCGGGCGACATTATAGATCAAATAGAGGAACCCATTCGGGATGATGATACTGATAGATCATTGAATGATCGTCTTGCTCAACGCGGGGCTGATTTGCTTACCCGAACACTCGACGCGATACGACAGGGCACAGTGCATCGCGTTCCGCAGAACAATACAAAAGCTACTTTCGCACCGAAATTAAAAAAAATTGACGGCCGAATGGATTGGAGTAAATCGGCAAAGGAACTCAACAACCGAATTCGTGGGTTTAATTCACGGCCTGGCTGTTTTTTTAAAATCGAGGGAGACAGGTCTGTGCGGGTTTTTAAGGCTAAGCTCGAGGAAGGCAGTGGAGTTCCAGGCACGATTCTGGATGTGCGCGGAACCGGCCCTCTGATTCAAACAGGAAATCAATCACTGCGATTGCTTGAACTTCAGCCGGAAGGCCGTAAAATCATGAGTGGTTCATCATTCCTGTGCGGTTATTCCATGAAAAAAGACGACCGGCTTTTGTAGGCAATCCCGATGTTCATAACAAAACATTCGGAATTAATAGGACGCAGATTAACAGGATTTATTTTAATTGTTTCACATAAAAGCCACAGAGTAACAAGGGTTCTTAGCCTGAATTATTCATGAAAAATGTTGAATATGTTATAATATATTAAAGATGAAATGGTTACGAAAGCTGTGATTGAAAACTCTTTTTTTGTATGAATATCAGAAATACATTTATAAATAAGGTTAGAGGATCAAACTAAACAAAAGATGTGTCGCTTTTTCAGGCAACGATGTACAATATACTTCAGGATAATGGGTTAAAAGACGCGTCATGGATTGCGCGAAGCGCCCCGGACGACGGTTTTTTTAACCCCGAACTGTGAAACTGACAACTTAAGTTACAAATGAATCAACACATCAATTATGAATTGATCGATCATCCAGATGCCATGGTGTTGGCCATTGAAAAACTGATTCACTGCTCTTCGCTGGCGCTGGACATGGAAATGGAAAATCAACTCCACCGCTATGGACTCCATATCGCTTTAATCCAGGTTTCAACACCTGACCAAAACTTTATCTTTGACCCTGTGTCCGGAATTGATTTAGAGCCGCTCGGTTCAATTATCACAGATCCCGATATTGAGCTCGTAATTCATGACGCGGATTTTGACAAACGCGCCTGCCATCTGCTTTACCAGTGGAAATTGAACCACATTTTTGACACGAAAGTGGCTGCTCAGCTCTGCGGCTTCAGAAAACCAGGGCTGGCAACCCTTCTGGATCACTTTCTGAATATCCAGACCAATAAAAAATTTCAAAAAAACAACTGGCTGAAAAGACCGCTTAGAAAAGAGGCCCTTGATTATGCTGTGAAAGAAACAGCTTGCCTTTTCTCGCTGAAAGATCTGCTCAAAAAACGATTGATTGAACTGGGACGTCTTGACTGGGCACAGGAAGAATTTTCTTTTTGCGAGCACAACATCGACTCTAAAAAGCAGTTGCCGGCACATTGCCGGATTAAAAAAAGCGCTTCGCTGTCTCCTCGTCAGCTCGCGGTATTAAGATCACTTACAGTCTACCGCGATTCTCTGGCGCGCACAGTAAACCGGCCCGTTTATTTTATTATCAAAGATAAAACACTTCTTCAAATGGCTATTTTGCCGCCGGCCAGCCTGTCGGATATTAAAAAAGTGCGCAGTCTGCACCCAATGGTGTATAGTGATTTTCATGCCCTGCGTTTACTTAAAGCCGTAAAAAATGGCCATAGCGCACCGGAAGAGATGCACCCGGCCTGGCGCAATCATTCTGTAATAAATCGCGGTTATCATAAGCGCTTGAAAGCCATGCAAAAATGGCGAGCCAACGCTGCTGCCCCTCTTGATTTGGAACCCTATTTACTGCTTTCAAATAACGTCTTAAAATGGTGTGCTCTACATATGGATAATTCAATGCCCTCTTATATTGATTCACAAATCAGGAATTGGCAGAAAACTCTGGTCTGGCCTGATTTTCAAAAAGAATTTTTGGTTCACAAACTCTGCTCCGAATTCCAAAACCAAAATAATCAGTCGATACTGACTCATAAAAACGAGGATGTTATCCTCCCCGGTGATAATCCCGAAATTTGCATTAAGAAAGCGCAAGAGAAAACAAATTTGTAGTAACTATCTCATATATAGGTTGATTAGCCTGCCCGCCTGCCCGAAGAACCGCCCTGCGGCCAGGGGAAAGACAAACAAATAATCCGACCTACAGTCTAAAAACCTAACTTGAATGTATAGGAATTTCAAAGTTCATAATCTTAATCGTAATCATACGCTTAATCTTTCTTGTTTCAGGAACATAAAAGCCGAAGATTAAGATTATGATTAGGATTACGAGTAAGAGTTGCCGCTCCAGCGGCCTAACTGAGAACCGCAAGGGGTTGGCCCCCGTACGTACGGGGTGCTGCGTTATGAGACATTTGCGGTATGCTTATACGGCTGCGTATTTCATACCTTGCATCTGCGGCACACTTGCCAACTGCAAAATATGGGATAATCCACACCAAATTGTTTGACTCATTTGGCAAAAGAGTGGTAATGTCAGGAATTGAAAATATTTATTTTACTTGAAAGGAAGGATAATTATGGGGTCTGGTCGTGCTAAGGATGAACTTACAAGTTCCGCGAAAAAACCGCGTGAACGCAGGCGACGTGAAAAAAATCAACGGAAACGATTACTCTTGTTGGGTGTTCCGGAGGATGTAATTAAGAAAATGAACACAAAATGTGTTCGCGAATTGTTATCTCGTCCTGCAAAAGTAAAACAACAGTATGCTGTCTGATTGCCGAAAGCCTATCCAAAGATATTTGAAATTTTGACAGAATAAACAGAATTTTCATTGTTTTTCCCCTATATTATTTTGTTAATTTTGTCAGAAATTTTTCTCCTCTTTGTTTGCCTGCCCTTGGGATCGCCCTGCCAGCCGCCCCGTACGTACGGGGCGAGTGACGCGGTGGACAGGGACTCATCATGCCTTCGGCTTGATAAATTTACTCAAACAATCGAAGTTTAA
>CAZBGF010000133.1:0-5560 GCA_964491255.1 uncultured Verrucomicrobiota bacterium | reverse complement strand
AGAGCATGGCCGTCATCGGTCCGCTTGGAAGTCTTAAGCAGTTGACGCTGTTCCTGATAAGAGAGCCATTCCGGATTAACAGGTGCTAATTCAGGCTCCTGGGAAATAACAAATTGAGCGGTAGCGAGAAACAAAACTCCCGATAGAATACGAGAACTAAAATGAAGGAACCGATATTGCATAATTGAATTTCAAGGGATTAAGGATTAAAAACAGTATAATGTCTTTTACTCAGTATGCAAACGTTATTTTCCCAGTTTATTAAAATTAAAACTCTTTAGAAATATCATCTTTCTTATTGTGCTGAACTAACACACCTCCCGATTTTCATCTGGTTCCATAACCTGTTAAGAACTTTCGGCTGTTCTTTCAAGCTTCAACAAAACCACAATTCATTGATTGCCAACGGCTTAACTTTGAAAATTGGAAAGGATGATTCACAATTTACAACAAAAACTATTTTTATTGTAACAAAAGCGCCTTGACGAACGATATACCTTATAGAGGGACAAATTTTTTACGGGAGGATAAAGCGGTGAGAAAATCAATTGCCCAATGGATTATGGCAACGTTGCTGATGGCGGCAATGTGGGGAGGCAATGCGTCCTATGCGGCTTCTGCGGCCGGTGTATTTGCGGCCTCCAACATGTTTCTCGGAAGCAATCTCACTCATGGACTCAGGCAGAACCAGGGAAGCTGTGCAAATCTATGACGATCTTATTAAACAAAGCCGGTTCAGTCGGGACATTCATGAAGCGCTTTTCCGTAAAGGCTTGTGCCTTCAGGCGATGAAGCAATATCAGCGGGCAATTGCCTGCTGGAAAACCTTGTTGCGCCGATACACCAATACAGAGTGGGACGATGACGCTCTTCTGGAAATGGGCAACACCTACGCCCAGAGCCTGAATCAGCCGAAAAAGGCCCTGCGCTGCTATAAACTCTTGATCAGGGATTATCCACGAAGCGAGCGGCTCATCGAGGCGCGGTATCAGCTCGGCGTGGCAGCCTATATGAAAGGCGATTATCGGAAAGCCAAGGCATCTTTTGAGGCGGTGCTCAGCAAGTATCCCGGTTGCGGTCTGGCCCGGGAAGCGCAGGAATGGTTGAGCCGGACATCAACGGCCCAGAACTCGTTGACACGCTCCCACACTCGCAAGCCCAAGTCCGGGATGAATCAACCGAAACGGAAAACCTCTGGCCTTCGGCGTGACATGGCTACGGAAGTGGCAAAGGCGGAAGCCATCCAAGCCAGGGGCAAAACCAAGGAAGCCCTGAGGGCGTTTCAACGGATCGTGAAGAACAACGTCTGGGGCCGGGGATATGATCGGGCCTTATTCCGGCTGGGTCAGTGTTATGTCGCGCTGGGCGCGGCGGAGCGCGCCATTGAGACGTGGCAGAAAATCCTCAGGCTATCCCGGATGAACCTGACCTGCGAGTACGCTGACAACAGTCTGCTGACGCAGGCGGAAACCTGGCTGAATGCTTTAGGCAAGCCGGACAAGGCCTTGAAATGTTGTCGGACATTGCAGACGGAGTATCCGAACAGCGATCTAATCCTGCAGTCGGAGCATATCATCGGGCTGGTTTATTTTCATCAGGGCAAGTTGGACAAGGCCCGGGCCGTCTTCGAGCGGGAACTTGCAAGAACTCCGCAATCGACAGATACGAATGCGCTCCTGACGGGACTGGAACGGCTGATTATCGCCTGCCGAGACCCGCGATCTGCGGGCATTTTTCCCGGGACCGGATCAAAAACCCTGACACGCGCCGAAACCTTGGTCCGGATGGGGAATATGCAGTTCACGGCCAAGGAGTATGCCAAAGCACGGCGTGCTTATAAGAAAGCGGTCCGGGCGGCGCCGGGCACGGAACCGGCGGCCTATGCGCTACTGCAGACGGGACGATGCTTGAACCAGATGCGGAAATACCGGCAGGCACTCCAGCGTTACAAACAATTTCTGACGAAATACCGGCAGAGCGAGTACGCGGATGACGCCTTACTGCGGGCCGGGGTAATTTACGTGGGGCCTCTGCATAATATGGCGGCGGGCGCGAAGCTCTATACCCTGATTCTACAGCGCTACCCTAAGTCAAACGAGGCGGAAACTGCCCAATATCACATGGCAACATTGGCATATTGGAAGAAAGACTGGAACCAGGCCTTATCCCTGTATCAACAGGTAGTCAAGACCTGGCCGAACGGGCGGTATGCGGAATTTATCGCCGCAAAAAGAGTGCCGGAACTGGTGAGTCTATTGAAGAAAAAAAGCAAACTCAAAAGGAGGAAATCGTGATGAAAAAAAACCACCTTTACCAAGGCTATGGCGAACAAGTATTCTGGATCGCGCTGTTGCTGTTGGGGACGGTGAAGGCGGGAATGGGAACTATCCCCAAGACCGTGACGATTCCAGGTGATGCCTATACGGCATATGACGTTCCGGCAGGCGGCTCCGCCCTGCAGTTGAACATCAACCGGGCCAATACCAACCTGGTGATTGATGACTCGGAAATCCTTCTGCAGGACAGTTCTGACGATGTTCAGTGGTATCGGTCCTCCGCCAATTCCGCAACCCATGTTTATCAGATCGGCACGGTACTGTCCGCCCGTGAGTATCTGCGCGTCTTCGGGCATTATCACTATCTCGGGGGAACTGGCGGCGGCGGCGGCTCCAAGCCGACATTCAACGCCAGGGTGGCGGCGCCGGATGTGGATATGGTAAGTCTGACTGAGGAGCAGGAAGAAAGCGTGGGTGTATGGATAGGGAAAGGCGGCGCACGGAAAGCCGTGACAGTGTCTGCAGTGCAGTGCCGAGGGCCAAGCAGTCAGCAGACGCTAAGCTGGTCGTCAGGTAAACTGTCGCTCTGGACAGCCTCCACAGGAGGCAGTATTTTGCCCGGCGGCTCCAAAACGCTTTCGGCCTCCCAGAATTACACATATTACGCGCAGGGAGACATTGCCGGCGGCAGTATTCGGGATTCGTACATTGCAACAGCCTACACGGTCAGCGGCCAGGGAACCGCGCAGGATAAAGTGAATCTGACGGTCGCGGGAGCGGAAATCGGGGCGTTTGATACGATTCTGCTGAACGCGACAAACGATGTGACTGTGACGCTCGCGCCCAATCCGCCAGGGATTACGAGCGTTCTTCAGATCGTATGCCTGAACGGAAGCGGCAGCGCCCAATTCGTGCCTTCCGGGGGTACGACCTCGAACATCACGCAATCCGCGAGCGTGAAAATAAAAGGCGTGACAACGAGCAGTACAGTCAGTAATATGATCCTGAGGGCAATGTTTGGTTCTGATGTGCTGGCATCCAATGTGTTCAGCGTGGTAGGCATGCAGTCTCCGCTTCAATACAAGATGGGGACAAACACCTGGGCAAATATGTCTGATCCTATTTATGTATGCAAGGACACGACCGTGGATTTCAAAGCAATTAAATCTCCGACAAATGCCCCCTGGCCTTCCGGCAAGCCGATATGGGGCGGGGTAGTCAGCGGGAGCGGTGTGGAAACTAATTCATATACGTTCAGCACGGTTTCTACCAATGATAGCGATTACAAACTTGTGACCGCCGAGTGCGGGAATATTGTGACTGGGAGAGTGATGGTTGCTGGATTAGTGTTAAAGGAAGTTTCCTTTGGAAAACATAATGTTATGAGGTCAGATGATGGTGCCTTTTATCCAACACCGCATTGGACACTAACAAATGATGTTCCTGTTTTGTATGTACGAAACACCAACATGGCAACATCTGCCAAGTTTGAAGCGAGCTTGTCTAACTTTACTGGAACTGTGATGATAAAAGGGGATGGACCAGGTGACTTAGATATTCCGGAAACAATGGTTTCGGCTTCTGGTGGCATAGTCAGCCTTCCGCAAACTGACTCTACGGGCTTCTTTACCAACACCGTAGATTTTCTTGACAAGATGGAGATCGAGTGGCTGTATGCCACTGTTGGCAGTACAAACTATAATCAAGCCGGGGTTAGTTCAAACCAGGTTTACGTTTGCTTAGATGAACCCGGAGCGGTGTTGCTTTATCACACCGTGGTGCAATTGGCTTGTTCTGTTGGACATGCAACGAGTGCTGATGAGGCAGTGTCCAATAGCTGGTCACAGCTGACGGGAACTGATTTCACCACTTGGGATGGCAAGACTCTGTATTATTACAAACCGGGTGTTAATTTTGACAATACCCCACAGACTGTGTCCGAATTATTGAGTTCGAGCAATGGGAGTTGCTATGCATGGATGCGGCTTTTCGGAGATGCGTTGCTGGTAAATGGAATTAATTCCACCCAGGTCGAAGTTACGTCACCTACTAATGATTGTTTTCTCGTGAAAGACTGGAACTATGGAACACCTTCATTTACGAATACACCACCACACAACTGGAAATTGCAATTTGCCACAAATGACGTTGATATGGTTCCCGTTCCGCCAGGCAGTGTTTATGGCGATTTGACAAGTCTCTCAACATTGGAAGGTCAGCATTCAAGCCCCCCTTCAGAAAAAGTGTTTGGTGGTCATTATATTTTGAAATATAACGGGTTGTATTATGATCCATCCTATGGAGTAACTTATGCCAGCACGAACGATTTTCAAGCTAATGCTGTAGATGGTTATGCTAACGATCTTGGAGACTCTACTACCAATTACGTTATCTTTCGTGCGAAGCAGGTGTCGATCACGTGTGAAATTTCGTTTACGGAATATTAAGAAATCGGGAAGAGTTAAAAAAAGGTTAACCCTATGAAAAACACAAAAATGAAACTGTTCATAATCAGTTATTGCTTTAGTTTGTTAATGATTCAGGCTGCAGTATCAGAGATAAGATCTGTACAAACGAGTGTGACAGACAACAATTGGAGTTCTCCAAAGGAGATGTTATTGCCGTCGTCAGAGGGAAATGTTCGGGCTGTTACTCGAAGCAGTTCATCCGATTGGAATGGGAAACATAACATGTTGTTAACTCAGGTGGTTTTTGTGCCCACAAACGGCATATTATGGATTGGTAAATCGTGTCAACATTTATTTGTCATGAAAGACAAAATTGTAGGAGTATATCCACGCTATGGTGGTAGGCTTTTTCTTCAAACATCATCGACGAGAATATCCAAAGCCGGAATTATACATCAAAGACATGAGTTGGATAAGTATTTACGTGATTACCGTAAACAATTCCGTGCTGAAAACCAAGGAGGGGGGGACAATATCAGGTTACGTACTATAGTTGGACGGGGTGCTCTTATCGACATTCGTAGGGCAGATGGGCCAAAGCCAGTTCAGATAACAAGTGTTTCGTTCGACAAATCAAACGTTGTTCTTACGATGAAAAGCGGAATTGGCAAAACGATCGTTCTTACGTTAAATAAAGATATGGACTGCATCATGGCCACGGTTGAAGGTGAAGTGGTGTTTCAGAAGGGCAAGATCAATCCACCCACATTTCGAGAAGAACTTATGAAACTAAGGCAAGAAGAAAAACAAAAAGCGAACTAGTCGAAAAGTGTAACTTAAAATGCCGCAGATATAAAAGAAAGCGTTCCATGCCCG
>CAZBGF010000132.1:0-5580 GCA_964491255.1 uncultured Verrucomicrobiota bacterium | reverse complement strand
GCGCAACCACTAATCGTGCCAGCGCCACTCCGGATCCATTCAAAGTATGGACAAATTCAATTTTGCCGCTCTTGCTGCGGTAACGGATATTTGCACGCCGTGCCTGAAACGCTTCAAAGTTACTGCAGGACGACACTTCGAGCCAGGCGTTTTGGCCAGGCGCCCATAATTCAAGGTCGTAACACTTCGCGGCCGCGAAACTGAGATCACCTGCGCAGAGTTCAATAACGCGGTAAACCAATCCAAGCCGTTTCAGCACATCTTCGGCATTGTTGACCAGGCGTTCCAGTTCCTGGTACGAGGTGTTGGGTTCAACAAAGTTTACCATTTCCACTTTGTCGAATTGATGTATTCGGATTAAACCGCGGGTTTCCCGGCCGGCAGAGCCGGCTTCACGCCGGAAGCAGGGCGAGTATGCCACCAGATAAATTGGCAAAGGCCGTTCAATAATTTCTTCACGAAAAATATTGGTAAGCGGCACTTCAGCTGTTGGAATCAGGTAAAGATCATCAGTCGGAATATAATACATATCTTCGCCAAATTTCGGAAGCTGTCCAGTACCGGTCAGCGAGGCTGAATGACAGAGAAAAGGAGAAGAGACTTCCAGGTAGCCATGTTCCCGGACATGGAGGTCAATCATGAACCGGATCAGAGCTCGTTCCAGTACTGCGCCGAGTCCAACATATAATGGGAAACCGGTTCCGGACATTTTGGCGGCGCGCGCGAAATCGAAAATTCCCAATTGTTCGCCGATTTCAACATGTGATTTTGGAGGAAATGCGAATGTTCGGGGCTTGCCGTTGGAGCGGATAACTACATTGTCTTTTGGCCCTTTACCCGCGGGCGCACTTGGATGCGGAATATTCGGAATGGTTAATAAGAGCGATCGGCGTTTATTTTCGATGTCCTGAATTTGTATATCCAGCTTGGCAATGCGAGCGCCGATTTTTTTAACTGCGTCTTGTTTTTCCCTTGTGTCCTGACCTGCTGTTTTTAGTTTTCCAATTTCTTTTGACTCGGTATTTCGTTGCTGTTTCAGGGATTCCACCTCAGTAATGAGACGGCGCCGGTTCTGATTTAAAAGAATCAGATTATCCAGGTTGGTATCATCCCCGCGTTTTTGGAGGGCATGACGCACATCCTGTTCTTTTTCCTGAATCAGCTTGATATCCAACATAGTGTTTCTCCGTCATAACTTACTCAGACATAAAGTCGAACCCAGTAATTTCAGGTATTCAGAATTCAGGAGTCAGCCTGTCCGCACCGCGTGTCGGCCGGGGAATTCAGAATGCTTCGAGAATACGCCTCTGTCAGCAGTCAGTTGCACTCCTCCGATATTCCCTGCCCGAAAAGCTACGCTTAACGCTGTAGGCGGGTCAGACTCCGTTACCTTTTCTTGCTGGTTTACGGGCATAACTATTGTAACATTGTGAAAATATTCTTGACTTATGTTTTATAAGTATGGCATTATTACTTAGTAAGTGCAAGTATGCAAGTTAGGTCAAGGTATGCTGAAAATTAATCATTTAGGAATTTTTTTTAAACGCCCCGTACGTACGGGGTAAAAATCTGCGTCCCATTAACTTAATAACTGAAGTTTTCTTATGAGCGGAATATCATACGATGTCAATCGGTCCGTATATCTTGGCAGGCGGGACTGTTTTATTGAAAAAGTATCGGACCTTTTTCAACAATGTTTGAAAGAGACATCGCCAAAAAAACGTCTTCGGAATATCGGCGCTATGCTTTATTACCTGGAGTCTGCGTTGGAGCAGTCGGTGCTGGCATCCAAATCCAGTAAAGCCGTTCCAATGGAGGATCCGTTTATTTTCTTTGTTCGGATGGTATTGTTTTACCTGTATTCAGCCCACGCGATTGTAGAAAACGAAATTCAAATTAACAACAAGAAAAGTCCATTACGGCAGTTTTTCAGTCAGAATGACGAGTTGGCTTTAGTGGCGGATATCGCCCAGAGCAGTAAGCAGGTGTTTGAGGATATCTCCCATCTATTTCGCATGGTTGAGGAACCCTATCATGATCTTAAGAAGAATCTTATTGATCGTATGGACCCAAAGGATCGAGCGCGATATTCCCGTGCCTATCAAAATTTAGAGAAACATGTTACATCCAGCAGCCACCATCGTCATGTGTTCACGTACGCCCGAACTTTTTATCCAACTCATGCCATGAAATATGAATAAGCGTGGGACGGCCATGCGGACATGTGTATGGCAGTTCCGTTTTGGATAATTGCACAACCAGGCTTTCGATTTCTTCCCGGGCCAGAGTGTTCATGGCTTTAACTGCTGCTTTGCATGCTGATTGTGCAACGCGTTCCTCTAGAAGCTGATGAGTGCCCCCGCGCTGTCCCGTTTCTTCCATGGCAGCGATCATGTCCATTAACAGTGGGCCGGGGGAGACATTGTTCAGGCAGGATGGAAGCGCATCAACAACGAATGTATCTCCTCCGAACTCCGCAATACCGAACCCCATTTTTTTCAGGAATTTGATGTTTTGACGCAGGCACAGGGCATCTTTTGGAGTCAGTTCAACAGTTTCAGCCATTAATAGACCATGACTTTGAATATTACCTTGAGTGATTTCGGTCATGAAGCGTTCATACAGCACACGTTCATGGGCTGCATGAGGGTCCATGAGCACAAGCCCATCTTCTGTCTCCATGATAACGTAAAGTTTGCCTACTTGACCAATAATGCGCATCCAGGACCATGGCTCTGTCTGGATCGGTTCGGAATCTTCCGGTTTAACGTGATGTTTTGTTTCAATATGGTTTGAATCTTTACGGTGGCTTTGCGCGCCAGCATCGGTCGAATGTTCTGACGAAGAAGCGACAGGCACAGTGGTGGGGGTGCGAGGATATGGAAAACTTTTATATGGACCAAACGTGTTCATACCGGCGAAAAGGGGATGGGGCGATGGGCGTGACGCCCGCGCGTTGTTATTGTCAGAAGCTTGTTGACTTTCGGTTTTGCGAGTTAAATTTGATAAATCGGTATGATTTGCTAATACCTGCTGAATTGCTTCAATCAGGGAGTCGCGAACCTCAGCCGGATTATGGAACCGGACTTCTTTTTTCGTTGGATGCACATTGACGTCGACTAATGATGGATCAATGGTGATAAAGAGAAGCACCATTGGATGACGGTCTCTCGGCAACAAGCTGTGGTATCCTTCCCGGATCGCGTAATTCAAAATAGGTGCTCCGGCAGGTCGGCCGTTAATGAAAAGATATTGCTCGGACCGGTTTGCGCGGCTGTTCGAGGGCAGGCTGATATATCCGGATATAGTTATTCTTGCTGAAGAATAATCAACGTGACGCAGGTTCATATCTTTATAGGATGAATACAGATCACGTAAGCGATCTTCGATAGTGGTTTGACCTGGCAAGGTGAAAACATTTCGTCCGTCAATGGTCAGTCTCATTCCTATGTTCGGATATGCAATGGTATACAGATGAAACACTTGCCTGATATGCGTGAGTTCTGTTTGCTGATAGCGTAAGAATTTAAGTCTGACAGGGACATTAAAGAAAAGGCTTCGCACGGACACCTGTGTTCCCGGCGCACATCCTTCTTCATGCACATCCTGAATTTTTCCGGCAGATATGGTGACTTCAGTGCCGGCCAGGTCTTCGGCTCGGCGTGTTTTGAGACAAAAGCGCGATACAGAGGAAATAGCTGCCAGCGCCTCTCCCCTGAATCCCAGGGTCATAATATGTTCGATATCGTCCACATCACGGATTTTGCTGGTCGCATGACGTTCAATCGCCAGCAATGCATTGTCACGGCTCATGCCGAACCCGTTATCACTGACTCGAATAAGAGTTTTTCCACCAGATACAATTTCAACGTCAACTTGCGTTGCTTTGGCATCCAGCGCGTTTTCCATCAGCTCTTTCAACACGGATGCCGGACGTTCAACCATTTCGCCCGCGGCGATTTTATTTGCCACACGGTCTGACAGTATATGAATAGTATGTGTATTTTTCATGGAACCCAGTATGCCGTACGTTTTCAGCGGTAATTCTAATTAGACCCTATTCGAAAAGCCCCTGAAAGACAAAATCCTGAAAAAACTAAGAGTTTCTGACAAAATTAACAAAATGGACAAAATAATATGGAAAAAAATCAAAGAAAATTCTGCCTGTCCCGCACTCGCTGGATTTCTTTCTGCTTTGTGCCTATGTGCCTTTGTCACTTTGTGCCTGAGTAGTTATATGCATTCCTAAGTTGCAATACCCTTTTCGGATAAGCTCTAATTAGAATTATCGTTTTCAATTCTTGTTCTTTCGTCTGTTTGGTATATCATTATATACAAATGGATCTTATCTTTCCAGTATTAATCGTTTCGATTGTGATATTGATCGGAGTATGGTGGATTCGGCGTTCAGTTCTGCTGGCAGTCCGAAATGAGTCTGACTCACAGTCCCTGATGCTACTTCAAAATCAAATTCACGCTGGCGCTGAGCAGACCTCTCAACAGGTAGAAGGTATGCAGAAGCTTCTACGGGATGAGATGCACCAGATGAATGAACAGATGTCTCGGGCCCTGGCTGATGGTTCTCGGTCCGTTGGGGAAAGGTGGGATAATACGGCCAGGGTGATTAGCGATGTCCGCCAGAGGCTTGGGCAGATGGACGAGGCCAATAAACGGATTTTTGATATCGGCAGGGAAATCGCTGAACTTCAGCAAAGCCTGAAAGCGCCCAAATTACGTGGCTCCATGGGAGAATATATGCTGACCGAACTGCTGGCTCAGGTTTTGCCGGAGCAGAGCTTCGACACCCAGTATAAATTCAAGGGGGGTGAGACAGTGGATGCCGTCATTAAGCTCAAAATGGGAATTGTCGCCATTGATGCTAAATTTCCTCTTGATAATTTCAAGCGTATTTTCAGCGTTACTGATGAAAGAGAAAAAAATGCTGCCGGCAAACTGTTTATCCGGGATGTCAAAAAACACATCAGCGACATCGCTGAAAAATATATCCGTACAGATGAAGGCACTTTTGATTTCGCGATGATGTACATCCCTGCGGAAAATATCTATTACGAGATTATGCTGAAGCATGAATGGAGCGATGATCCTCTTTTTACCTACGCGCTTACCCGGCGCGTGATTCCCGTCTCGCCTAATTCGTTTTATGCATACCTTCAGACCATCCTGCTGGGATTGCGGGGAATGCGGGTTGAAGAAAGCGCGCGCGAGATCATGGATAATTTATCGCGGCTGGGCAAAGAACTGGAGAAGTTCATTGAAGAATTTCGATTAGTGGGTCAGCATATGGGGAACGCACAGAAGAAATTTATCGAAGCCGAAAAACGATTGAACCGGGTTGAATCCAAGATTGAGCAAATGAGCGGTTCCTCCGGCTCGCTGCAGGAAGACACTAATCAGCCTCAGCCTCTGCCTCATGCCGATGCTGATGGTTGATGAATCCGGTCTATCCTGTTATCCAGCCAAAAAAATTAACTGCATATGGCTAAATAGACCCCATCCGAAAAGCTTTTGAGATATGAGAATGCTGAAAATCATTAAGATTTTTTTCACAGAAGATCGCAA
>CAZBGF010000131.1:0-5598 GCA_964491255.1 uncultured Verrucomicrobiota bacterium | reverse complement strand
CAATCCAGTCCATCCAGTCTATCCTGTCAAAAAAAATCAAAGATATTTGGCTAGATTTTTTGGTAGAGTGAGGCGGCCGGCAACGGACAACTAACCACTGATAACGGACAAAAATGAGTGATATTCTTCAGACTATCATGGCCGAACGTTTGAATGATGCGCAAACAGCTGGCCTGCAAATTCCCTTGGAAACGCTTCAAAAGCAGGCGGGCTTGATCGCTGTTCACCGCAGTTTGATTGAGCTGTTAAAACAGGGTGATAAAACAGGCGGCCGGTTGACCTGTATCATTGCTGAAGTGAAAAAGGCTAGCCCGTCAGCAGGCCTGCTCTGCAGGGACTATAATCCTGTGGATATTGCCCGGGAATATGAAAAGGCAGGGGCTGTGGGTATTTCCGTGCTGACTGAGCCTCGTCATTTTCTTGGTTCTGATGAGCATCTGCGCCAGGTTCATCATGCGGTGAATATCCCTGTGCTCAGGAAAGATTTTATCGGCGATCCTTTCCAGGTTTATGAATCAGCGGTCCTGGGCGCGGATGTTGTGTTGCTGATTGCTGCGGCATTGGATGCGAATGTACTGCGTAATTTGTATCATATTGCTCTCTCTATTGGTTTAGAGGTCATTATCGAAGTTCATACCCGTGAGGAGCTGGAGAAAGTTCTTCCGCTGGAAAAAGGAATCCTTGGCGTCAACAGCAGGAATCTCAAAACCATGAAAACCGATTTATCAGTAGCCAGTGCCATGGCTGCGGACATTCCAGCTGACCGTGTGGCAATAGCTGAGAGCGGCGTCAAGACACGAAAGGATATCGAAGAGCTTGAAGCTCTGGGATACAAGGGTTTTTTAATCGGCGAAACGCTTATGAAATCGGCTGACATCAGCATTCAGCTCAAGAGCCTGATGGGAGTTAACTGCTATAAGGTAGGCACAAGGGCACAGAGTACCAAAGGCACAAAGTGAAGAAATATCAAGAGAAATGACCTTATTACTCGCATTGCTCGTATCTCGTGTCCGGCAGCCGCCGGATTCGTATCTCGTTTGGCGCTTCACGTTTCACACGGATATTATTCTTGGAATCATGCCTTCGGATTGATAAACTTTGTGCCTATGTGCCTTTGTCACTTTGTGCCTGAGTAGTTACAGCATGAAAAAACAGACTGATATCAAAATATGCGGTTTGACCAATTTGATTGACGCCAGGGCTGCATTGGACGCTGGCGCTGATTTTCTCGGTTTTGTACTGTACGCCGGATCGCCGCGATGTATATCAGCAACTGAGCTTCGGCGGGTCGCGGAACGACTCCGGGACAAACCGAAAACGATTGGCGTATTTGTCAACGAGCGGCCGGAAAACGTAATTCAGATCGCTTCAGATTGTAATCTGCATGCTGTTCAACTTAATGGTGACGAGGTGTATAATGATTTTTCGTCACTTGAAATTTCGGTGTGGCGATCAGTTCGGATTCAGGAAGGCTTAATCAGCCCCATACCTGAAAAGTGGCTGGCAGTCCGTTACGTAGTGGATGCCGCTGTTCCTGGCCAGTATGGCGGAACCGGCACAGCCGTGGACTGGCCTGCGGCAGGCAGTCTGGCAAAGCGGGTTCCGGTCATGCTGGCTGGCGGTTTAACACCTGGTAATGTAAGAGAAGCCATTCAGATTGTTCAGCCGATGGGTGTTGATGTCGCGAGTGGAGTTGAGAAAGCGCCTGGAAAAAAAGATCATGAAAAACTGAAAGCGTTTATCAAAGCTGTTCGAAAGACGATTTAATGATTAGGAATTTCAAAACGCGGCAACAGAGTGCCGCGGCTACAGTTTGCACGAGCGCAGAACATCACAGATTTTCAGCCCCGAAAATTTGGGGTGCGTTCTATTATCTTGAATTATGCAAATCCCTGAATTAGAATGAATGCATGTAGTTAGTGTTCGCGTCGTGTGTGTTGGTGGTTTCTAATGAAGAATAAAAGAAAACAATCAACTGAATCTGTACCGGATGCCAGTGGTCATTTTGGACAGTACGGAGGACGGTATGTAGCGGAAACGCTGATGCCTGTCCTGATCGAGCTGGATAAAGCCTTCCGTAAAACCATGGACGATCCTTCGTTCCAGAATGAATTCCACGAAATTTTACGGGATTACACGGGCAGGCCGTCTCCGCTTTATTTGACCCAGCGGTTAACAGACGCTTACGGCGGTTCGCGCATTTTTCTCAAGCGTGAGGATTTGGATCATACCGGTGCGCATAAAATAAATAATACCATTGGCCAGGCCCTGCTGGCCCGACGCATGGGCAAGAAGCGGCTCATGGCGGAAACCGGCGCCGGCCAGCACGGCGTGGCAACGGCGACAGCTGCCGCTTTGTTTGGTATGGAATGTGATGTCTTTATGGGTGACGAAGATATACGGCGCCAGGCGCCTAATGTCCAGCGTATGAAATTTCTGGGCGCCACGGTCTATCCTGTCCACAGTGGAACGGCGACCCTGAAAGATGCAATGAGCGAAGCTCTGCGCGCATGGGTCAGCCGTGTGGATGATACGTTTTATGTTATCGGGAGCGTTGCAGGTCCGCATCCATATCCCATGATGGTAAGGTATTTTCAAAGTGTGATTGGAACTGAGGCTCGTGCGCAGATACTCGAGAAAACAGGCCGCCTTCCGGATATGATCATCGCTTGTGTAGGCGGCGGTAGTAACGCGGCCGGGATTTTTTCTGCGTTTCTGGATGATCCCGGGGTCAGGTTAGTCGGAGTCGAAGCGTCAGGATTCGGAATCAAGACGGGCAAGCACGCGGCCAGCATCGTGGCGGGAAGAGTCGGGATTCTGCATGGGAGTAAAAGCTATGTGCTCCAGGACAAGGAAGGGCAGATAATGAATGCTCACTCTATCAGCGCGGGTTTGGACTATCCGGGAGTCGGCCCGGAACACGCGTTGTGGGCGGATGAGGGGCGAGTGGAATATTGTTCCATTACCGACGCGGAAGCTCTTAAAGCGTTTTACGACCTGACGCGGCTCGAGGGTATTATGCCGGCATTGGAATCCAGTCATGCTCTTGCTGAATCCAGGAAACGCGCGCTAAAGCTGGGGCCTAATGCTGATATTATCATTAATCTTTCCGGCCGCGGGGATAAGGATATGGATCTTATCCTGTCATATGAAAGCAACCGGGATAGGAGCACAAAGAAGAAGTTAAAACACTAATTCGAACATTGCGCGACACTCGTGCAATGTTCGGGTTAGATTAGTAACATTTAATTAAATGTATAGGAATTTCAAAGTGGGAGTCCGGCAGCTGCCGGGCGATCCCCATGAAGAATCGCCCCGATCGCGAAGCGCATCGGGGCTTCTACATTATAAACGCATAAAGAAGTCTAAAATTGGCAGGCAAAGGAGAACCCCGAACCTTCGGGGCCGTGATCGGGCAGGAATGCCCGATCTCCTTTAAAGTTGTCCGGCATTTGCCCTGTCATTCCGAACGCCCCGTACGTACGGGGCCAACTGCAAAATATGGGTTAACCCTAAACAAACGGCGAAATCGTTCTCAGTTTGTCAACTATTCCCGGAATATGTTTCAAAACCGTGTCAACATCCTCTTTCGTATTATAACGACTGAGACTGAAACGTATGGTCCCGTGGGCAGACGTAAAAGGAACTCCCATGGCCCGAATCACATGGGACGGCTCCAATGACCCTGACGCACAGGCTGAGCCGGAAGAGGCGGCAATTCCGCAGTCGCTGAGATGATATAAAATGGATTCGCCCTCGATATATTTGAAGCTGATGTTCAACGTATTTGGTAACCGATGGTCTTGATCGCCATTAACCTTCACATCAGGACAGGTCTTCATTATTCCCTTTTCCAGACGATCACGTAACCTTGCCACCCGGTTCATCTCGACAGAGAGGTTTTTATCAGCCAACTCACATGCCAGCCCGAGCCCGACAATATACGGCACATTTTCCGTGCCGCCCCGTTTTCCCGATTCTTGATGCCCGCCGAGCAGGAACGGTTTTACCCTGGTACCCTTTCGAGTATACAGCGCGCCAATACCTTTTGGCGCATGCAGCTTATGACCTGAAAGGGACAGCATATCCACCGGAACTTTGCTTACATCGATCGGAAATTTCCCGACAGCTTGAACAGCATCGGTATGCATAATACTGCCCGCCGATTTCACTATTTCAGACAATTCAGGAACTGGAAAGATTACACCTGTTTCATTATTCGCCCACATGATACTGACTATGGCCAGCCCCGGAGATAACGCATGTTTAAGATCGTCTGGATTGATGTGTCCCATGGAATCGACATCCAGTTCAATCATCCGATATCCGCGCTCCTTCAGCATACGGCATGGTTCCAGCACCGCAGGATGTTCCACGCGGGTTGTAATAATATTGATATGTTCATCATCAGATTCAGCCACACCCCTGATAGCCATGTTATTACTTTCCGTGCCGCAACCGGTGAACACAATTTCAGACTGATCGGCATGAATCAGAGCGGCTACCTGCTCCCGCGCATGATCCACATACTTGCGAACCTGTCCGCCAAAAGCATGCATGCTTGACGGATTTCCCCATAATTCCGAAAAAAACGGCATCATCGCGTCCCGCACTTCCGGCGCAACACGAGTTGTAGCATTGTTATCGAGATATACTGTTTTCATGACAATACCTCCTCGACTACAAGATCATTCGAAACAAATTCGCGGAGCTTGGCCTCAATCACATCTTTCAATGTGAACCGGGCTACCTTGCAGTTCGCGCACATCCCTCGCAAGGCTACCTGTACGTGGTTATCCACCAGGTTAATTAACTCAATATCTCCACCATCTTTTTTTAGAATAGGACGGATTTCCTTTTCCAATATTTCTTCGATGAGCTTGATTTTACGCACCAAGGTCATTTCAGGCTGTGATACGGGAACCGGTTCGGCTTTAAGCTGTTTGCCCTGAACCTGCGCAATAATTCCTGCAATGTCATCGTGACATTTGCCGCAGGCTCCACCCGCTTTACAGTAGTTCGTAACCTGTTCTACCGTAGTCAAATGGTGAGCCTGCACTATATTCATAATTTCTTCGTCGGTAACGCCAAAGCAATGACAGATCACATTTCCTTCTATCATTTTTTTTGCAGTCCGCCCAGTTCGAAAATTCTCAATTGCCATCTCCAGCGCCTCCCGCCCCATAACAGAACAGTGCATTTTCTGCTCCGGCAGTCCGCCCAGATAATCCGCAATATCCAGGTTCGTGATTTTTTCCGCCTGCTCCAACGTTATACCTTTAATCATTTCCGTCAGGGCCGAAGATGAAGCAATGGCGCTGGCACAGCCAAAAGTTTGAAATTTCGCATCCGCTATGCGCCCCTTAGCGTCCAGCTTAAACATTAACTTCAACATATCACCACAAGCCATTGACCCTACTTCACCCATACCGTCAGGGTCCTGGATGGTGCCAACGTTTCTTGGATTCCGGAAGTGATCAAGAACCTTGTCTGTGTATTCCCACATTAGTCTTTCTCCATATTCTGATACTCAGGTTGATTAGTCGGCCCTGAAAAACCCTGATTTTAACCACCCGCGCTCCCGCGCTCAAGTGCCCG
>CAZBGF010000130.1:0-5662 GCA_964491255.1 uncultured Verrucomicrobiota bacterium | reverse complement strand
ACCCGTCGAATGGGAAACCCCGAACGCGCTGACGCGCTTCGGGGTGATTATGAATAAAAACGTAGTTTTCATGAATTAATCAGGCTAAGTGGTAAAGATGGGCTGAGTAAACAATTTTTCGCCTTCAAAATCTTCAATTTCAAGTCGTAGATAAATTGCGTCCGCCGGGATTCGGCAACTGGCTTCTTCGCCAACTCTCGCTTCGATAATGCCTTTTTCGCTTATAAAGCGAATAAGCGCCGGTTTATTGGTTTTTATTAAAGCGAAAGTTTCATGCGCAACGAACTTTTCAATAGTTAATCCATTGCCGAGCAGCGCTTCATAAAAGTTGCCATTACGAAAAGCTTTCAGACAGTTCTTTTCAGTGAACTCATCGACTAAAAGGATAGATCTTCCTTTCCAGTTTTTCATCTTTTCCACACTATGATCAGGTACGCAAAATCCCCAGCAACGTCGACCTGTTGACAAAATTCTGTCCCACATTTTAAGTGAGTATCCCTGGACCGGTTCTTCAAGCGGCGGAATATAGTTTTGTATTTTTCCATAATCTCTGGTCCCGGACAAATCATTATAAATCTCTATTCCCAGCACACGTTCGTCAAAATCAAGCATTTCAATGACCTGGGCGTCGGAAAAGCGTGAAAACCAAGTCGGATGATTAATGGTTATACCGCCGCCATCGGGGTAGTCAAGGCCATCCAGCATTTCCTTGAACGCTTCCTGCCAGGTCCCGCCGAAACCTATCGAAAAACCATGATCTTTCAGTTTATAATGGTTTCTGGCGTCAAAATTGCCGGATGAAAAAGAAGATCCGGGACAGCAGATATGCGCTCCGGAATTACTGAACCTGTGATGTTCGGCGTTCGCGCTGATAATCACATCGTCTGGAACATCGGTGTATACGCTTTTCGGGGATTCCGTAAAAGGAAAAGTTGATTTATAGGGTTCATCAAGTTCATCAGCCCAAGTGATAATATTATTCCAGTTTATTGGGGGACTGATGGTCTCATCGCCTCGCCGACAGGGCCATGTTTGATTCAACTTGAAATCACTGAGTTTCGGGTTTTTATTGTACGGCACTGACGGGTAATAATTGGAAATCGGAAAATGACGGATTCCATATTTATAGCCGTTTTCAAGCGCTTCCTGGTTCCTTATGTGCATGTGGGTCGACGATGGAATTTTTTTAACGGATTCCCAATTGACATTTTTGTATGGATTAAGCATTTTTTTTGTTCTCATATGATTTTTATTCGTTCTGGCAAGAATTCCGCCCCGTCACAGGGCTAACCTAAACATTGTACGAATGTCGCGCAAGAACACCAATCTTTTTCTTTCGCGAACTCTGCGCGAAATGCTTCGCATATACGATGCAGGCGGGCGATAGATATCTTCAATTTTCATTCACGGTTACAATATTTCATTATTTCATCGCATGTGTTTTCATTCATAAACAGTAACTATAAGTCACAAATAAACCATCATCCCTTATCCGCCGCCGACAACGTTCCCATACATGAGGCGATCCCCGAATCGAGCAGTAATTGCGTGAAATGAAAGACCAGGCATACCATGATCGCAAGGCCGGTTTCTCCGCCAATGCATGCTAAAACACTTACAGCGACAGGCAGAGTTTTTTGTGAACCCACAAATATGATTGCCCTGCTGTCATACGCACTGAATTTTAATGCCCGTGCAGTTCCGCCGCACAAAAGCAATAAGATTCCGTGGACCATTAAAGAACAAAGGATAATCATACCTATTGACATAAGATTTATTGTGATAAGTTCATTCCTTGATGCCGCCAATGTTAACCATACTGCCAATATGATACACGTAGAAGGTACAAATCGCACCAAAGCAGGAATACTCTCAGGTTTGATAAGCTTTTTCAAAAAATATCCCGCGAAAAAGGGCGCAAGCACAATTTTAACCAACTTTATCAGAAGTCCAATTGCAGAGATTGATACGCCTTCTTCTATTTTCAGGCAGATTGACAGCATGAATGGAATAGTAAAAATTCCAATTAGGCTTAAGCCAATAGTAAGCATCAAACCCCATAATATGTTGCCTCCGGCCACTTCCGTCAGCACCACGCCCGAGGAAAGAGTGGAAGGTACAGTTGATATTACAATCAGTCCAAGCGCCAGTCCCGAAGATAATGTCATCATGCGTGAGACGGCAGTTCCGACAATCGGACCGATAATGAGGTTGATTATGGCGACAAGCACGAATACAAGAAAAAATGATCGGCCAAGTTTCACTTCAACCAAATTCAATTGGAATCCATTAACAACAAAAATAGCAGCAACCAGCCATTGAATAATGCTTCTTTTGTTTAATGAAGAGGTAATCCCGGGAAAAAGAATCACCATGACAAAAACAAATATTAAACCTACCGGCAGGTATAATTTTTTAAAAAAAGAAAACATTTTTTTTCCTTCTCATGAATGATGTTTTCATGGACGTAAATATTCAGTGAACCCCGTGCGCCAATCTAAAGCTTGTACTCCGAACAGCCCAAATGCAGTATTCAGCGTTTGGAGTACAGGCTTTAGCCTGCATCCCAGCACGGGGTTCACTGAATATTTACTCATGGACAAAGTTTCTGATTGTCCTCGATGTATAGGAATTTCAAAACGAGGCAACAGAGTGCCGCGGCTACGGTTTGCTTGAGCCTGTAGTCTCCCCGCCCTCCAGGCTATGCCGGAGGCTTCGTCGAGGCGAGAGCTTCCCTGCGAAGGCGGCTCAGCTGGGGCGTCATTGAAGTTGCCGCTCCTGCGGCCTAATGTTTCTTTGTTTTTTTTCGAGTAAGCTCTAATAGCATCCATAGCGTTCAGCTGAAAAAAGGCTTCGATGTTTTCCCGCGGGATGTCGGCATTGATCAGATGCGATGGGGTCATCAGATAGTCGCCTTCCGTGCCGATAGTTGGAGGTGCGTCTGTCACGCACTCGCTGGATTTCTTTCTACTTTGTGCCTTTGTCTCTCTGTGCCTAAGTTACAATTCATATTTGTCAGCATGAATTATACTTTCCATATTGATCCCGAAGCTCGCACATATAAAGATAAGCTTCGGCCGTGTTGCGCGAAAAAACGCAACCTTCCGTTCCGCCCAGCATATAGCCGCCGCCCGGCATCCCGGCCGTCAGACATGCCAGGGTTTCTGCCCGGATTTGTTCACGGTTGCCGGAAGCCAGGAGTGCAAGATCGTCCAGATTGCCGGCCAGGCAGACTTTTCCGCCTATACTGCGTTTGAGTTCGGCCAGTTCTATATTGCCCTGGAGGGGCGGCTTCTCACACGGCGATAGCACGTGAATGCCCAGGTCGGCCAACTGCTTGTGAATAGCAGATATCTTACCGTGACAATGGCACCAGGTGTAACCGCCCCGACTTCGGATCAGCTCCGCGACAGGTTTATCAAACGGCGTGATGAAACGATCAAACCATTCCGGACCCATGATGGTTTGTGACGCTAACTCCGCGCCGGACTGCATGAAAAAACGAATGTCACTGTCCAGGCATTGTGTTGTCACATCCATGATAGATTTATTGACACGCGCCGCGAGTTGCAGTACCAGTTCGGTGGCATCGGAACAAGCTTGCATTACAAAGTTTTCCGGACTGAACCAGAGGCCCGGACAGCACAATGCATTGCCCACATGCGCCAGAACGATTCCTTCAGCGCCAATGCGCTGTTCCCAATGACGATATTCGGTCAGGTCGATCTGCGCGGGTGCGTACGGGATAGAGAGCGCTTTTTCAACATCTTCCGGCGTATCGAAAAAATTCTTTTCAGCCCAATCCATCATGTCAGTTTCAATATGAATCAGGCGAGTCAAGGTCCCTTTAGGGGTGTCGAGTTCTTCATGACGCAGGCCGTCGCGGGTCTCAGATCGGAACCGATCGCGGGCTTCCTGCCCGAAAAAGAGCGCGACATCCGGCAGGATATCTATATAAAGCGCCACATCCGTTGTGCGAATAATAGTTTCGGCGAGTTCGGGTCCGGCATTCTGCAACCACTTGGGATCCAACCGGGGACAAACCGGGACCTTATCCGGAATGGAGTTATTCAGCACAGCGAGTATACGTTTTTGGGATGAGAATATCTGTGTCATATCAGTCTCCTTAAACTTCGATTGTTTGACTAAATTTATGTATAAGAATTTTCTGCCTGAGGCAGATCTGCCTATGACATGACAAAACGCGGTAACGGTTTACACGAGCATGTAGCCACCCCACCATGGCTCGCCGAAGGGCCTGTCTAAGCAGGAAAACAGGCCCTCATGTCCGGAGGACCTTCCGGATCCGAGGACTGGAAGCCTATTCCACATTGCAAATCCAACCTTATCCTCTTTCTTCAATCGTGAACTATGAACGGGGAACTGTGAATGCTTATGTTATTTATAACAGGCTCAATAATTCATCGATCGTTGTCTCAGCCATACAGACAGTCTCATCACATGCTCCGTAATATACATATAAAACGCCGTTTTCCTGCTGACAAACGCCGTTGGAAAACACGACGTTCGGGAAGAACCCGCCGGTTTCATAGTCCTTTTCGGGGACGAGTATCGGCTTTTCACCTCTTTTCAATACTATGGACGGGTCGTTCAGATCAAGCAGGAGCAGGAACAAAGAATACATCTGGTCGCGTCCTTTGCCGTGATATATTTCAAGCCAGCCTTCAGATGTTTTGATAGGAGAAGCGCCGCCACCGATTTTTTGTTCTTCGAATATTGTGTCTCTCGGCCGGATCAGGCATTTATGGTTGCCCCAGTGAATAAGGTCCGGGGATTCGGCGTACCAGATAGACGGCTTCCCGAAACCGGAGTTGACTGGTCTATGCAAGGCGCAGAATTTGCCGTTGATTTTTTCCGGAAAGATGCAGACATCCTTAGTCATAGGCGCAAAAATAATGCCTTGCCGTTCAATATTGACGAAATCTGTTGTGGTTGCCAGGGCAGTTGCATAGCCATCTCCTGAAACGATGGTATAATTGATATAAAATGTATCATTGATTTTAACTACCCGTGCATCCTCGATACCAAAACATTCGCTGGAATTACACGGATAGATAAACGGTTTTTCGTCAACCAGGAAATTAATGCCATCCCGGCTTCTCGCGATCCTGATATGACTGAGCGTGGAAAGGTAATCTTTTCCGCGGTAAACTACTCCTCGTGTATCTTTCAGTTGAACATCAGGATTATTCAGTTCGACTTCCAGAATTTCAGGGTATCCTTTTCCTTCTTCAAACCGGTAATACGGAACAGCGGTATAACCTTTCTTTGCTTCGCAGTCCTCTGCAACTCTGAGCAGAAGAATAATATCGTCACCGAACAATATCGCGCCGGGATTAAACGAGCCTCTTACCTTATATCCATTTCGTGAAGCCTGAATCATGCCCGGTTTAATTAAAGGGTTTTCTTTGTTTCTTCGAAGCATTTCAATGTCCTTTCAAATTAACTGAATTTTAATAAGTCTGTGTGTTTAATATACTTTAAAACATAATTCCATAAGTGACGGCAATAATAAATATGAAAAAAATATCATAACTACTCAAGAATTCATGTTTTTAACTAGATGTTATACGAAAAGCCCATGAAAGACAAAATCCTGAAAGAACTAAGAATTTTAGACAGAATTAACAAAATGGACAAA
>CAZBGF010000129.1:0-5698 GCA_964491255.1 uncultured Verrucomicrobiota bacterium | reverse complement strand
TCAAGTTCCTTCATTAACTGTTCTACACGCTTAATAGTTTCACGATCTGCGACTCCCATCGCATACTCACAGGCATAGCGGAAATACCGCCGGATCACTTCCATCACAGCCATTTCTCTGACAACCGCATCATCAGTAATTCCAAATCCTGCCCTGTTTACGCCCATATCAGTGGGAGACTTGTAAATGGCCGTTCCACCCGTGACTTTCTCCAGAATTCTTTTGAGCACAGGAAACATTTCGACATCCCTGTTGTAATTGACAACAGTCTCACCATAAGCATCCAGGTGAAAGGAATCGATTAAATTATAATCACCAATATCCGCTGTGGCGCTTTCGTACGCGATGTTCACTGGATGCTTCAGCGGCAAGTTCCAGATCGGAAACGTTTCGAATTTAGCGTATCCTGCTTGCAAACCTTTCATGTGATCATGGTATAACAGCGTCAGGCAGGTGGCCAGTTTGCCGCTTCCCGGCCCCGGCCCTGTTATGACAACCAGTGGTTTCCTGGTCTCAATACGTTCATTCTCGCCGTATCCCTTATCACTGATAATTAAATCTACATCATTTGGATAACCGCGGATAACACGATGGGTATAAACTTTCACATTCCGGCGCTCGAGTTTGTTCTTGAATTGCCTGGCGGCAGGCTGCTCATCATAACGGGTAATGACCACTGCCAGAACGTCAATACCCCATTCATGCAAGTCATCAATCATTTTGAGAGCATCCGAATCATACGTGATACCGAAATCAGCCCTCATTTTCTTCCGCTCAATATCGCCGGCATAAATACAAAGCAGAATATCGGCCTGTTCTTTCAGATCATATAAAAGCCGCATTTTCACGTTAGGATCATACCCCGGCAGAACCCTTGAGGCATGGTAGTCAAACAGGAGTTTGCCCCCGAACTCCAGATATAGTTTGTTGAAACGCTGTACCCGTTCCAGGATAGCCGCTTTCTGTTCCTTCAAATATTGTTCATTATCAAAACCGTTTCGTTTTAACATTAAATCTCGTCTCCTCAATAAAACTATACCCAACAGACTATAACCACCAAACTGATGATCCCGCAGGCATGTATTCAAATGCTCGCGCAGTCTTTACCCATTTACTATTCAGACTGATAAATATCCTAACGCTTCAATTCCTCGGCAACTACCTTTGCTAACTCAGGATGTTTGTCAAATGTCCGGTAAAATGCAAGCATGATGTTCCCTGTCCCCGATGATCCGGCAATTCTAATCTCGTTCCTCAGCCGCTCCGGTGATTTCAGACGTTCACCCGAATACACACCGATAAAGGGCACGAAATGATTGAAGGCGTGAAACTTGCCCTCAGCCTCCGCATACCGGCGGGTGAGTGATGCGATTTTATCATACGACCAGAAAGGCTGATAAAACCAGGCCACTGTCTCTCCACAATAGTCAACATCCAGCTTATTCGCGTAACATGGGCTCGGATCAAAATCCGGATAAATATGAATGGCTATCTTCATGTCCGGCCGAATGGACTTGACGGCATTCCGAATCTGCCGGATATAGCGCACTAAACACTCCTCGGAATATTTCCGCATGATTTCATCTTCAGAAAGGCCGGGATGTGCCTTGGCATAACGCTGTCTCTGTTCATTGGAATAATCACAAAAACACGCGTAATAATTGCGATACCCTACATAATCCAGCCCAAACCCGTCGACATCTTTTTTCCGCGCGATATCTTCAATGGCCTTCTTCTCCACGGGAAGCAAACCTCGATCCGGACATAGCCATATACCGCCATGTACATTGGCCCGATCCGGGTTTTTCCGCGGTTGCTTAATCATAACTTCCTCTTCGGGTTTGACTTTCTGAAGATATTCCGGATGTGATTTGGCGAAACCAGTTGATATCAAGCGGCCGCGGCCGCCGGAACACAGATTAACGATCCAGACGTAATACTTCATACCGCGTTCATGAACAGCCTTGGCCATCACCGGATCATACATACCGATAACTACATTAAATCCCATCTCCCTGGCCTGATCCGCCATGCGTTCGATCTCTTCAGGTGTTTTCAGCGAACTTGTCCATAATGCCTTCCAAGTAAAAGATGCTTTCGGTAAATCGCGCCATATTTTATCCGCCTGCCCGATTGAATCCGCAAACAGACTTTGCGAACAAAAACCAAACCAAAACAACGATACCAGCCATAACCATTTCATCCTGCCTGATATGCTGTTAGTCATAATCTATGCGCCTTAGTGTAGTGTTCATTAAATTATTGGTCTTAACCTGTAGAATCGTTTATCTAAACTAAGCGTTTTTTTGATCGTTTTCAATAAATTTTCAAGAATATCTACTTGAGTGGCTTTTGCCACTTGACCGGCTACACTTCTAAGAAACCAATACTGCCCACATATCTTTCAAGACGCCGCTCCATTTATTTAAATTATTTTGCTTGTTTGGACTTATCAATTCAGGTAATCCTAAGCTATAAACAATAACATGTTTAATTAGGTCCGGCTTTCGCCGGACAACTGTAAAGGAAATCAGTCATTCCTTGCCGATCAACAAACAGGCAAGAATGCCTGTTCTCCTTTAAGATACAACTCGATCAATTCACTTTGAAATTCCTATACATTGAATCAGCTGAATATACATCAAAAGGAGTATTTTATGAAACATAAGTCCCTTATCCGTTTTCTTTTCATTGCAGGTCTGTTGGTTGGGTTGAAAACATCTGCTTTCGCGAGAATCAAGCTGGTTGCGCTTCCGGAGCGTGGCGCCACGGTAATCCGTCTGGATAATTCAAAGGCAACACTGGTTCAAGAAGAACGTGTTCTGGCTCTTCAGAAAGGACTCAACAAGGTTGATTTTTCATGGAAAGGTGTTCGCATCGATCCTGATTCTATCCGTCTGACCGTCCAGTCTCATCCCAACAAGGTTGTTCTGCTTAATGTCAGCTATCCCCCTGCTGAAAATGCCCTGGTCTGGGAAATCAGCAGTACTGATGCGTGGGAGGAAACCGTGCGCATTTCATATCTCTTATCAAATATTGACCGGCTGGTCGCGTATAAAGCGATCGCGGACAAGGGGGAAACAGAGCTGGATTTGCGTGGATTCATCGTATTACGTAATTTTTCCGGTGAAGACTTTGACATGTCCAGAATCGTTTTTGACGAGGATACATTGGTTGACCAGACCATCAGCCATGAAGAAACAAAACGGCTGCCGTTTCTGCATGTACCCGGCGTTCCAATTACTAAAACCTGGACATTTGATGCCGCTTTGAAACCATGGGATCCGAGTGAAATGGATTCAAATGTCGGCATCCCGGTCATCTATCGCATCATGAATAATAAAGACAGCGGACTTGGGAAAAAAGCGCTCTGGGCCGGTAAATTCCGCGTATTCCAGAAAGACGGACATGAAAGCACTATTTTTTCAGGTGAAGACGCTCTACGTCTCGTGCCTGTTGGCGAAAAAATGGAAATTGCGATTGGCGACAGCCGCGATATAGTCGTGACTCAGAACCAGATGAAAAAGCAACAGATTAACATCAGGAAGAATCATGACAACCGAATTATTTTATATGATCTGGATGAAGTGATTTCCGCGAAAATCGAGAACTTTAAGGACAAACCTGCTGTCCTGACCATGATTCAACATATTCGAGGACAGTGGGAAATGAAGTCATGCAATCTCGATTATAAACGCAAGGATGCCGAAACGCTCGAGTTCGAAATCGAGATACCAGCTCATGGCAAACGGGAACTGGGCATGCATTATATTCGGCGTAATGTACGACCGGGAAAGGAACATGTGTCAGTAGTCAGTCGTCAGTAGTCCGTGGCACAACAATGAAAGAGAACCTATACGACAAGTAACCCTTTGGAAGACTAAAAAGGACAAAAAATGATGAAACAAACAATCTTAATCAGCGCATGGTTTTTGATAACAGTCACCCCCCTCTTTGCCAAGGTGGATCTGGCAACCCTGCCCATGCGCGATGCGGTTCAGCTCACGATCTACAATTCTGCAGACATGACGCTTGTCCGTGAACAGCGTCTGTTAACATTGAAAAAGGGCATAAACAGGCTTCAGTTCTCATGGGCCAATACTCTTATTGATCCGACAAGTTTGGAACTGCTTCCCAGACAGCATGCGGATAAAATCGACATTGATGACCTTGCTTATCCGCCACGCGTTAGAAATCTGGGTTTATGGACCATTCAAAGCGGCATAAGCGGCAAAGTCCCCGTGGAAATTACTTATCTGACCAGCGGCCTGTCCTGGCGAGCTTTTTATCTCGGTCTGCTATCTTCCGATGAAAAAACCATGCGACTGGAAGGCTATGTACGTGTTACAAACAACAGCGGGGAAGACTACGAAAACGCTCAGACAAGACTGATTGTCGGCAAAGTCCATATTCTGGATCAAATTGCAGCCTTGGCGCGGCGTCAGTACCCTTACGGACGACCGGGGGCAGTCAAGCATCGCCTGCGGCTTGAAACAAATGACAACGAAAAAAGGATACGACGATCAGCCAAAGACACAATCTCTAAAGCGGGGTCATTTTTCGCACAAGCGCCAAAGGAAATCAAAAAGGAAGGGCTCAGCGAGTATTTCCTGTACACTATTGAAGGAACTGAAACCATTCCCAACAACTGGTCAAAACGACTGCCAAGTTTTGAGGCTGATGATATTTCGGTCATCAATCTTTACAAGTATGAAGAGAAACGATACGGCAAATCAGTTGTCCGGTTCCTGAGTTTCAAGAACGACAAGAAACACAAGCTTGGAGAAACACCTATCCCGGGTGGTGTACTGAAAGTCTTTCGGCATATTTCCGGCGATTCCGGTTCTTTGACCTATGAGGGACAATCTTCGTTTAAATACATTCCTGTGGATGAAGACGTGGAATTAAACATGGGAACAGCAGATACGGTGATCGTCGAATCTAAATTAATGGATTACAAGACTGACCGTTACCAATTCGAGAACAAAGGCAATATTGCCGGCTGGAATGAAATCCGTGAATTCAAGGTTGAAATCAAGAATACACGTAATCTTCCGATTAAGATTGAGATCAAACGGAATTTCCGGACTCCACACTGGGAATTAAAACAACAAGGTGATTACGGCAAATACGAAAAAGTTGATCTTGATACAGTTAAATTCACATTATCATTGAACGCTCGATCGAAAAAAGAATTTCGCTATATTCTGACAACACACCATGGAACCCGGTCGGAATGATCAGTGTAATCAGTGAAATCTGTGGTTACTCTCCATTTTCTCCCATATTATTCCGTCCAGTTAGAAAACTAAATCGGTGAGCAACACTGATCACGAAAGAGTATTTTCCAATCGCGAGGAAATGGCATTTCTCCAGGTATCACTCAATTTTGTCAGAAGAAGATCGATTATCATCTTTTCTTTGTATTGAACTGTAAATCTTTCTCCACCGACGTTACCCAGAACTTGACAAGGAACAGAATGTTTTTCTGCTATCTTCTCTAAAACGCTTAAATTATTTTTATTCAGCGAAACCACTATTCTGGAAGGTGCCTCACCATACAAAATCTCATCCAACCTTATATCATTATTTTTTAAACTATCCAGTTTTATCTCCGCACCTAACATTTTGTTTGCATTTGTAATAGATGATTCAACCAGAGTTATCGCTAAACCGCCTTCTGAACAATCATGGGCGG
>CAZBGF010000128.1:0-5763 GCA_964491255.1 uncultured Verrucomicrobiota bacterium | reverse complement strand
CACCGATCTTTAACCCCTGGGAGAGGATGTCCTGTAGTTTTTTGTCAAGCGGGTTCTGTTGGTGCATGGAGTATACCTCATGAAGCCAGATAACTGTATCATCAACCGGCGCTACATATGCCGAGTGACAATGAGTTATACAGAACACCTGTCTTTTGAGAGATTTGATAAGCTTCAAAAAACGTTGCTCTTTATTGCACGGGATCCTGAACTCCGGATTATCCCTGGGATGTCTACCTTTAAGACGATGTTTTCCGTAGATGTTTATCGCTTCCCTTTCTTTCAAAAAATAAGCGTTAGTGTGCCCTTCCCCTGCCCATTCGTATCCGTAAAAAGTAACAAACTTGCCAGGCGCATGTGCCTTCGTTGCCGCCCGAAGATATTTCTTCCAGGCATGTTCTGTGCCGAAATACTCCGCATGTACTCCCAGCGAGCAGAAATCCAGGCCGGCTACCTCGCGAGCGTATGAATAATGCTCCTCGCTCCTGAAAGTGCCGTCACAATCAAGAGTATGTGCGTGCATTTCACCGAAATAGATCTGTTCCTGCGGTTTCGCCCGGCTGACCAATACCGGATGCGGAGGGCTCTTGATATTGCCGTTGTAAAGGACGATGCTCTGCCAACCGGTTCTGTTGAGCCGGATACCATCAACACTTCGCCGGCCTTTATGGCGCGTTGTAAAACTGATCTTGGCAGGGATATTCGCTGTCCTGTCAGATGACTTTATGTAGACCGTACCACTGAAGTTTTCATCAAGATTGCCATATTCATCAACTGCCGCACAGTGTATCCGGAGGCGTTCGCCCTTGGCCGCCAGCGGTCTTACGGCACAGTGGAGTCTCGTCGCGGTTTTTCCAGTCACCCGAATACATGGGAGAGCATCAAAATTCCCTTGTCTGATAGGTAAGTCCCTGTCGTACTCGGGAAGAAGTGAGAACTTAAACGGAAAAAAATAGTAGGACAAGGCAAGGCAAGGAGCTTGAACACCAGGGCTCCCATAGGTGGTATCTCCCCATGTAATAGAGATAGTATCATCTTTGTGAAGTCTTTTGCCGGAAGCAATTTCAAGCACATACCGGAAACGTTTGGCAAGGGAATGGACAAAATGGTCCGGTTGATTATGAAAAGGCTTCAAACCGCCCGAAGCACCGATTCGCACATCAGGCTTCACGCTTTTTCGACTGCATGTGACAGTCAGGAAATTGGGAGCGGCAGGATCATGGGTTTGCCAGGGGGTATAGCACCCCCATATATGAGAGGCAAACTGGAACTGCCACCTGTCTATGTTGCTCCCGCAAAGCATTCCAAGGCTATCGCCTGGAGCAAGCCCCCCGGTTCCAAGTGTGATCTTGAATTCAAAGGTATTCCATGACCGGCTGATAACAACTGATGGTCTGATTTCTGCTTTTGCTCCCTTACCTAAAAGAGAATCCAAGCCGGCAACATTTTTATTGTTCACGCCCTTTTCCTTTTCTTCGGCTTCTTAGACTTCTGCAAAATAGAAATTTTACAGAAAAGTAGTCAGCAATCAGTATTCAGAAGTCAGACTGCTGCTGTGTGTGCCGTTTCGAATGAGCCCTGAATGCCCTTTACGGAATGAGTCTCCACGGCGTACACTACCCCAAACTTGGCGGCAAGCTGTTCGGCGATGTCGCGTCGGTCTGTAATAACATTACGCTGTTCCTTCGGATCCGTGTCAAGGTCGTAGAGTTCATCCGGCATATCATCCGGTCGTAAAATCAAGCTCCACCGCTCGTTGCGAATGCAACGATCGCCGCCTCCATGATATCCAGAAATCGTTGCCTCACGGAGTCTCTCCGTTTCGCCGCGGACAAGCGGCAGGAGAGAATGCCCCTGCATGGCCGATGTGCAGTTCCCCATGCCTGCCGCTTCCAGAAGCGTGGGAAGCACGTCCGGAAATTGAGCCAGCTTCCGAATCATCTGTCCACCAGCTTCCTGGCCAGGCAGCTTGAACGCGAACGGCACCTTCAATAGTTCTGAGTACATTCTGTCCGGTCCCTTAAGGAACTTCCCGTGATCGGCGAGCGGATGGCCGTGATCGGAGAGGAAAAACACCAATGTCTCATCGTAACGACCGACCTCTTTTAGAACCTTCAAGAAGTCGCCAACCATGGCATCAACATAAGCTACCTCGCCTGCGTACAACGAACGAATACGCTTAATTTCCTCGCCGGAGAAGTACTGCGAAGCGTCGCCGCCCGGTGGTAATATGTAGTCCTTCCCTCGATATTCAGGATCCCCGTAAACATCGAACTGCGCCGGTGGTGTCCAAGGCTCATGCGGATCAAAGGTCTCTACCCAGAGAAACAGCGGCTTGTTGTGAGTGCGATTTCGTCGAAGCCAGTCGGCTGCGCGGTCAAAGGTCTTGTAACAGGGGAAATCCTTCGTCTCCTTGGCGCCATCCAGGTTCTGACACACAATCTGCAAAAACTTGCGCCATCTTTCCGGAAACGAGTCCTTCCAGTAGTCCTGTACACGGCGATGCTCGGGTTGCGCGGTGCAACAGGCGTCGAATTCCTGTCCCCTGATCCATTGCCACTCATCGTATCCCCTGTGGAAATTCTGGTCGGGCTTAAAATAGTGATAGACATCCGTGATCAACGCCGTCACATAGCCTTCACGACGCAGAATCTCTGAACATGTAACATCCGTTGTAGCTAAAGGCTGCCATGAACGTCCTGACAATGTGCCGTTTCCAGTCACCCATTCAGCGCGAACGGGAATCGTGGGTAATCCCTCAGGGTACATGTTGTCGAACGCTATCGAATCTCTCAACAGGGCGTCAATGTGAGGCGTCTTTGCAGGACAACTCTTGCCAGCATAGAAACCAACATGATCCTGCCTGAGAGAGTCAGAGACAATCACCACCACGTCGGGTCTTCTTTTCTTCATCTGTTTCCTCCTGTCGAACCGTTGTGCGTCAGGCGCCCCGAACCCTCGGGGTCGGCTGAAGTGATTTGTGAAAATAATATTGTTCTAACTCGTTATTATACTGAAAAAAAATCGGTCTAATAAATTGACATGGATGGATAAACAATCTATATAATAAGAATTCATTACGTATAATTCAGGATTAGAGTAAAAATGCCATAGAGTTGCGCTGTTGTAAAGGAAAATACACGCCGCAAGCTACAACGAAACTCCGAATAAGTCATTCTGTATCGACTATACTAGTGTGGTGTAAGATGCAGATGATAAGTAAACAGTGCTTATCTTGATCGTGCAGGAATTTGTATTTTTTGGACGCAAATGAATGCAAATTGCTGATAAACGTATTTCGCATATCGCTTCACGAATAACGCTTATATCTGCGTATATCTTGCTCGCCCCGTACGTACGGGGCGAAAATCTGCGTCCTATTAATTTGAAACCAAAATGCGGAAATTAATCGATTTTGAACGGGCATTAAACCCGGAACAACTGAAAACAGTTCGAGCTCCCGATGGGCCTCTCTTAATTCTGGCCGCGGCCGGTACTGGAAAAACCCGGGCGCTTGTCTACAGAGTAGCTTATCTGGTAGAAAAAGGAATCGATCCAACACGCATCCTCCTGCTGACTTTTACCAACCGGGCAGCCCGGGAAATGCTTGACCGCGCAGAGTCGCTCGTGGGCAGTGGGGTCGGCGGACTTTGGGGCGGGACATTTCATCATATGTCAAATCGTATTTTGCGCCGTCATGCCCATCACCTGAACTACGGCTTGGACTATACCATTCTGGATACAGACGATTCCAAAACACTGATTCGTTCCGGTCTCGACACATTGGCTCTTAAGGAAAAACAATTTCCAAAGCCGAAAGTTTTGCTCGGACTTTTCAGCAGTGCCGTTAACCAGCGTCTACCGATCAGGCAGGTCGTTGAAGAACGATTCAGCTCTCATCCGATTGATCCCGACACCATTATTCAGATTTATGATTACTATTATCAGAAAAAACGTGAACTGAACGCCATGGATTTTGACGATCTTCTGGTGAACAGCCTGAAGCTGTTCAAGGAGCACAAGGAATTACTCGCACGGTATCAGGAACAATTCCTGTATATTCTGGTAGACGAATATCAGGACACCAATTCTTTGCAGGCGGATTGGGTTGATATGATTGCGGCCAAACACCGTAACCTGATGGTTGTAGGTGATGATTTTCAAAGCATCTATTCCTGGCGCGGAGCGGATTACCGGAATATCCTGACGTTTCCGGAACGCTATCCAGACGCAATCCGCTTTATGCTGGAAACCAATTACAGGAGTGTCCCGGAAATTCTGGAAGTGGCTAACCAGTGCATTATCGGCAACCCCCTTCAGTTTCAGAAAAAACTCCGAGCAACGCGGCCGTTTTATAAAAAACCCGTGCTGGCTTTGTTGCGTGACGGTAATCATCAATCCAGGTATGTAGTTGAACAAATCCAGGATATGCGGCGGAATGGTTATGCCTTTCGGGACATAGCAGTGCTGTATCGTGCCCATTTCCACGCAATGGAACTCCAGTTGGCTCTTTCACGTGAACATATTCCATACACAGTACTTTCCGGCATCCGGTTTTTTGAACAGGCCCATGTCAAGGACGCGTGCTGTTTCCTGCGGATTCTGAATAATCCCGGTGATGAACTCGCATTCGGCCGTTTGCTGAAACTTTTGCCTGGAGTGGGCTCAAAAACAGCTGAACGCATATGGCGTAAACTCGGCAATCACTTTGAGACTGATCAGCCGGATCAGCGCAAGGATTTAATGAAACAACTGCCTCTTGCCGCCCGGGAAATCTGGCAAGGATTTGATCCGATCCTGACTGCTTATCATAACGAACCGCTTAAGGATAAGCCGGACGAAGTAATCGCAAGGTTTCTCAAGGCCTTTTACGATCAATATATGCTGGATACTTATGAAGATTATAAACGCCGCATAGAGGATATCCAGGGGTTGATGTCATTTACCGCCGATTTTGAATCAACTGAAGCGTTTCTAAGTGAAGTGGCGCTCGTGACCAATCTGGACGCGGAAACAAATCGTACGGATTGCCAGCCGGAAGACTCCGTGCGCTTAACCACTGTTCATCAGGCAAAAGGCATGGAGTGGAAGGTCGTTTTCATTCTATGGGCCGCGGAAGGCATGTTCCCGTCAGCGCGTGCCATGAACGAGACTGACAGTGATGAAGAAGAACGCCGATTATTTTACGTGGCCGTTACCCGGGCAAAAGATAAACTGATTTTATGCGTGCCGGAAGTCCGCCGAATATTTAACGGCGGCATCAATTTTCTTTCACCATCCCGGTTTGTAACGGAAATTCCCGACAACGCATTTTGTCAGGAAAAAATCGGGTTTATCTGATCCTTAAGCCAGCCATTCGGCGGGATCGACCTGGTAATACTTCTTGAGTTCGTTATATAGTTCAGGTGTCATTTTCTTGAGTTGTTCCGGTTTCTCGAAAAACGTTTCTGTAGCAACAGCGAAAAACTCGGCTGGATTTGTTGCTCCGTAGTCATCCATAACACTTTGCTGATGGCAAAGCCCATCGAGTTGCATACGCTCATATTCCCTGCTCAGAATGCGGGCCCATGTCATGGACATCCACATCGGGTTCGGGTCGCGGCAGGGAGCCGCCGCGATTCTGATGCGTGCTTTAACTGACAGGCGCGCCGACCCGCGCTTTCCAATCGTGATAGAAAGCGCCGTTGGATCCAATCAGGCCTCCCCCCCCCCCATAGCAACCTGTTTTTCTGAACTTCAAGATGTCTCTCGCCCGCGCTCCCA
>CAZBGF010000127.1:0-5776 GCA_964491255.1 uncultured Verrucomicrobiota bacterium | reverse complement strand
ACAAAACCAATCTGGCGCCCAGCTTAACAGCCTTGGGCCTGGATAAACAGGCTTATGAGTCACTGGTTTATGCCATTGCTCAGCCGCATGGCATCATTTTGGTGACGGGCCCAACCGGCAGTGGCAAGACCACAACCCTGTATTCCTGTTTGCAGGATATCAATAAGCCTGAGATTAATATTGTCACCACAGAAGATCCCGTTGAATATCAATTGCAGGGAATTAATCAGGTTCAGATACATGAAGAAGTTGGTTTGTCCTTTGCCAATGCACTTCGTTCCATTTTGAGGCAAGACCCTGACGTTGTGATGGTTGGCGAAATCCGTGACCAGGAAACTGCGGCTATCGCCGTCAAAGCTGCTTTGACGGGTCACCTGGTGTTGAGCACTTTACATACGAATAATGCGGCAGGGGCTATAACGCGTCTGAGGGATATGGGAATAGAATCATTTTTACTGGCGTCATCGTTGATTATGACTCAGGCTCAGCGTTTGTACAAAAAGCTGTGTCCGGCATGCAAGAAGATAGTCAAGCTGTCAAACGATATCATGCGGATCAATAACATTGATCCGAAATTTTTTGAAGGGGCTGATATCTATGGCCCCAACGGCTGTCCAAAGTGTTCCAATAAGGGGTTTAAAGGGCGGGCGTCGTTAATGGAAATATTAATGGTGAATGATAAAATACGAGCAATGATTCTTGAAAATGCTAATATATCCGCTCTTACTGAAAAAGCGGTTTCCAACGGGATGACAACTTTAAGGATGGTAGGACTTGAAAGAGTCAAGCAGGGCATATCGAGTTTGGAAGAGGTGTTAAGCGTGACAGGCGGCGAATAAGAAAGGAGATTTTCATGGCTGTTTTTCAGACAAAGTCAAAGCAATCATCACCACAACGGAACTCTGAGAATCCGTCTGCTCGACAGAAGTTTGCGTCACCGCCATCGTCAACCGCCGCGTCACTTAGCAAAGCTAAGCCCAGGAAAACCGCTGATCAGAAAAAAAAGAAATCTGGAATCCGTGTGGCTGGGGCAAAAAAAATACGATCTAAAGAATTACCGGCGTTTTCCCGCCAACTTTCAGCCATGCTGTTAGCTGGAATGCCGTTAATCCAATCACTCGATGCGCTGGAGGATCAGACAAGTAATAAAAATTTCAAAATAGTGGTTCTCGGAATAAAAAATTACCTTCAGGCCGGCGCATCTTTTTCTGAAGCCCTTGGTCATTATCCAACTATATTTGATTCGCTTTATATTAATATGATCAGGGCTGGTGAATCCGGAGGTCAACTGGGAGAAACAGCGGATCGGTTGGCCGGATTTCTCGAAGATGCAAATCGGTTAGTCAGGAAAGTGAAGTCGGCAATGAGCTATCCGGTCATTGTACTTTGTATTTCGCTGGCAATCGCAACAGGTATGATTCTTTTTATTGTGCCGGTGTTTGCAGATATGTTCAAAGATTTCGGCGCGGATCTGCCTGCCCCCACTCAGTTTTTGATTAATCTGAGCAACGCCATGAAAAAATATGGCATAATTATACTCGTTGCCTTAGTTGCAATCGTTATCATTTTTAAGAAGTGGAAAAAGTCAACAGCAGGAGCTTATCAATGTGCAGCGCTAAGTCTCAAGTTTCCGGTTTTGGGTGAGTTGAACCAGAAAGTAGCGACAAGCCGATTTGCTCGAACCTTCGCCCAACTGCTTAAAAGTGGAGTGTCGATTTTAAAAGCTATGGAAATTGTATCCGGGGCAACGGGAAACAAGGTGTTTGAAACCGTTATTTTAGAAGCACGATCAACGGTTGAGAAAGGTGAGCCTATTTCAAGCGCCCTGATTCGGCGTAATTGTTTCCCGAAGCTGTTGATACATATGATGGCGGCAGGCGAGAAAACAGGAAAAATTGATGAGATGATGCAAAACATCGCGGATTTTTATGATGACGAGGTTGAAGCAATGTTGGACGGTTTAACATCATTGATTGAACCGTTGCTTATGGTTTTTCTTGGAGTGGTAATCGGTGGTATTGTTATTTCGATGTTTCTGCCTATCTTCAAAATGGGAGAAGTAGTAGGGTAGAAATACATAGCTTATATTTTAGGGTCTTCTGACTAATCTATGGGTAATGCCAAAACATTGTCAACCACGGCTTACCATGCCAGAGGCGTGGCAAGCACGGATCTTTCCCGGCAAGGCAAGGTGCACGGATTGCTATGAATATGTACATCAATTTCATTGAATTCGGGCATGGAAATATCTCGTGCCAGGAAAAAGAACTCATTACAAGAGTAGATTGTCTCCTTATCAGTGTAATCTGTGGTTAATTCCTCGTTCGTGTGACTCACACATTCTGCGAATGAGCTTTTTTTTTGATAAATTTTAAGAAAATGAGAAAATCCTTTACTGAGTATGCTTATTTTAGCATAATAATTAAAATTTAGTGACTACTCACATAGTCAGCCTGAATAACCTGAACAGTAACAAAAATTATTGAATTCGTTGTGAAGAGAATTGTGAAAAACACTCTTTAGCTTCAGGTGAAAGCTGTAATCCGGTATATGAAATAAAATTAGGAAAGTTACCGTGGCAAACATTCTTTTAGTTGATGATGAGCCAAGCATTCTGAGCGTTCTAAGTGTTTTACTTAAGGCTGAGGGCTACGATGTGGTTTTGGCCAATGGTGGAGAAAAAGCCGTGGAATTGATTAAATCCACGGCTTTTGATCTCATGATTTCCGACATTAGAATGCGTCCGATTGATGGCATGGAGCTTCTAAAACTGGCAAAGGAACAGCAGCCGTCTATGTCAGTACTGATGATTACCGGGTATGGCTCTGTTGAAACCGCTGTAGAGGCTTTAAAGCTTGGAGCTTTTGACTATGTAACCAAGCCGTTTAAGGTCGATGAGCTTTTGATTACAGTTCAAAGGGCTTTGGCCTATAATAAAGCCATAAACGAAAATATTGATTTAAAGGCGCAACTGACCAGCCGCTATCATTTTGAAAATATTATCGCAGAAAGCCCGGCCATGAGTCATGTCTGCGAAATGATTGAACGCGTTGCGCCAACAGATACAACGGTTCTGATCTATGGTGAAAGCGGAACCGGTAAAGAACTGGTAGCCAGAGCAATTCATGCGTACAGCAATCGAAAAAACCATAAGTTTTTGCCGCTGAACTGCGCGGCAATTCCTGAAAGTTTGCTTGAATCAGAATTGTTTGGACACATGAAAGGAGCGTTTACAGGAGCTTCGTCAGATAAAGAAGGTCTGTTTGAAGTGGCTGACAAGGGAACAATTTTTCTTGATGAAATCAGTTCAATGTCTATAGCTGTTCAGGCTAAATTGTTAAGATTCCTTCAGGATAGGGAAATCCGGCGTGTGGGCGGAAACGAAAATATTCAGGTTGATGTTCGGGTTCTTGCCGCGACGAATCAACGGTTAGAGAAGCTCATTGAACAAGGACAATTCAGGGAGGATCTCTATTACCGATTGAGTGTTGTCCCAATCGAAATAAAGGCGTTAAGGGATAGGACAGAAGATATTCTGCCTATAATGTATCATTTTCTGCATCGGGAGTGTAAATCCCAAAAAAACTTGCCCGACCTTAAGCCTGAAGTGTGTTCCATATTGGAAGCCTATTCCTGGCCAGGAAATGTCAGAGAATTGGAAAACGCTGTTAAACATGCGCTGACATTTACAAAGGATAATATCATTACCAAGGATTGCCTTCCTGTTAAAATATTGGAAAGCATCAAGCTCGGCGTCGGCACAAGTATGTCAGATGATAATATGAGAGGAAAATCATTACGAGCGTTTCTGAGATCAAAAGAAAAGGAATACCTTTCACAGGTTTTGACGCATGTTGAAGGAGACAAACAAAAAGCCGCAAAAACATTGAGAATAAGCCTGGCAACACTCTATAGGAAACTCCCGGAGCCAAAAGAATGATACAGCGATAGACTTTTGCGCCATTCTCAAAAATGATTCGATGAAATTATCATATTCTCAAAAATGACATTACGAGACAACAAAACAAGTAATTATATGAAAACGGCGTATTAATCAAGAATTTATGAATTATTATTTTGAAAAAATATAAGTTGGTAAATAAACTTCTCTCAACACATTTGACCTGTTATTTATGGCAATAACGGTCTTTATTCATTTTAAAAACCAGTGCCATGGGAGATTTGAGCTTTAAAAAAACAGGCTGATTATAAAATAGCCCTGCCGAATGGGACAATTGGCACGATTGTTGCTTTATATATTAATAAAGCGGAAGCTGTGTAACTATATCGGGGGGATTGAAAATCAATGGCTGACATAAAACCCGCATTATTATAAAGTATTTAACATAAAAAAATTGAAGGGAGGTGAAATTTTACCGTAAAATAAGTTGTTTAAAAAAATAATATAACATTCCATTCATGAAAAATGCATTATGATGAATCGTGAATGGGAGAAAATCATTAAGTTAAAAAAAGGAGAATTTATGAAAAAAGGTTTTACACTTGTAGAAATTATGATCGTGGTTGCAATTATTGGTTTATTGGCAGCCATTGCGATCCCTTCCTTTATGAGGGCTCGTACAAGATCCCAGCAAAATGCCTGTATTAACAACCTTCGTCAGATCGATTCTGGCAAGGAGCAGTGCGGTATGGAGCTGGGCTTGACCAATCTGGCTGTCATTACATGGAGCCAGATAATAGGTGCTGAGGCGTTTGTTAAGTCATTCCCTCTGTGCCCGGCATCAACAACGGACGCACCGAGTGAAGCTCAATCAGAGTTTAATTATAACTTGCTAATGCTTGGTTCAAACAGCCTTTGCAGGATTCAACCGGCCGGAAGTTTTGCTCACGCACTTCCTGCTCAAGAATAAAGTGTTGATTACCAGAGCCCCGGCGCATCAAAGTGCCGGGGCTTTTTTTTGTATGCCGAAGTAAGGGAACGGTTTCCGGCAGAAGTCGGCAAAGACCCGTATCATCAAAATCTTTGACGCTGATGAGGCGATGCAATTTACGAACGAGCAGAGTTAACGCTTTCATGGGATTATGACGCCAGAACTCAAAAGCTCGTTGGCGCCAGAATCTGCTTGCTTCAGAAGGAGTTAACGATGCGCCGGCTAATCTGGAAGCCAGATTCTGAGAATCGCGAATCATTTCTTCCGCGCTGGTGCGAATACCTGGAATCGCAATTCCATACCCGTTGGAAGCAGGGTTATTTCCCAGGAAAAAGTTAAGTCCGCCATGTGCTGTAACGGGCACCCACTGATGTCCGCGAATGACATTATGCGACAGCGATGGAATAACGCATGCTATTCCGACCAGGATAACCAGTAGACCTCTCATAAATTGTTGTAACAAGAGCTGTTTTCGGCTTCGCCAGAGCAACAAGAATACCAAATGGTAAAATCATGAGCCAAAAGGCGCCGATGATCTGTCCGCCTGTACCCAGAACCAGGCCAAACACCATTGCCCGGGTTAGTGTCCATCTATCTTTCCAGAGGTCAGACAGGGTTGCAGTAAGCATAATCCAGAACAACCCCAATGAAACTGTCATTGTAACAAGGGAATACGTTGCGGCAATTCCCAATAAGGCGAATCCAATTCCCGCGAGAAACGCCGCGGCACTGCCATAGCGTCGCCGGGTCAATCCGAAAATCAGAAGGGTGGTAAAACCATCAAGGAATGCCTGGAAAATAGCGATGGCTGCAAGATTCGACACTCCAATCACTTTGTAAAGAATGCCGACAAGAATAGAATACAAAGGCATAAACGTGAATAC
>CAZBGF010000126.1:0-5777 GCA_964491255.1 uncultured Verrucomicrobiota bacterium | reverse complement strand
GTTACAAGAGTAGTATAATCCTGCAAGAAATATTTCCTGCCGGCAGGCAGAAAAGGCTTGCCGAACTGGATTTGGAAAGATTGTAATTTGACACCTATCCATATAACTGAAGATATGCGCAAACAGCTGACCGGCTCTCCCGGATCCGGAATAAATCAGCAAATCTGCCGGGTTCGGCCCCTACCCTTTTCCGCGACAGCATTCATGGCCTGGGAAATGCGACGCGTGCTTAAACGTACTGTTGTAGTAATTACTGACAACCCGAAAACTCAGGATGAAATGAACCGGAATCTGACGGCATTCGCCGGCAAACTGCAAAACTTTCTGCTTTATTACCCGGCATGGGATATCCAACCGCAAAGTTCTATCACACCAGACGCGACTGGCAGAAAAAGCGTTCCCAATCTGGATATCGTCGGAGATCGTATGAATACGCTGAATCAGTTGCGTGCTCTCAAGGAACCAGTCGTCGTCGTAACCAGTGTTCAAGCGTTGATGCAGTTAACGCTCGATTCTGACACACTTCAAAACAACACGTTTCATATTTCGATTCATGATGAAATTAATCCGGAAAATCTCATTCAACGCATTGAACAAGCCGGCTATGAGTTTGTCCCGAAAGTACAGTCAAAGGGCGAAGCGGCCTGGCGAGGTTGTCTGCTGGATGTCTGGTCCCCGCCGGATCAGTATCCATGCCGCTTTGAATTCCTGGGTAACTGCGTTGACACGATCCGATCATTCGACCCGGCGGACCAGCGGTCATTCACACGCCTTAACAAATCTACTATCACCCCTGTTGATGAATGGCGGCTCATGCGCGCTGATAATCATAAACTCAGCGCGTTCATGACCCATCTTCCGAAAAACATTCTCTTTTTCTGGACGGAAGCCTGTGCAGACAATCATAACGCTGAAACAGTCGGACATCCTCGTCCAGCAAAACATGATTTTACCGAACTCTCCGGGGAGCCAGATCCCGATCTAACCATTCCATTCCGGACAGTCCTGGAAACAATAGCCGCTGACACAATGGCAAGCCAATGGTTTACAGGATGGAATTCAATTCCCTTACCAACACGATCTGAAGACTCCCTGGCGGACGACCGGGTCATAGACCTCGGATTCCAGCATGTTTCGGAACTCTCCTCACTCCGGCGCGACCTGTTCGAGCCTGATCTCTTCGAGCAGCAGCGCAGGGAATGGCTCTGCCGTCTCGAAAAACGCGCGAAAAAAGGGATGTGTGTTCATCTTTTTTTCAATACACAGGGATCATTGGACCGGTTCCGTGAAATGTATCCAGATACATTGTTTCAGCTTCACACCGGTATGATGTCAGATGGCTTCATACATGAGTCAATGCAATTGGCAGTGATTACTGAAATCCATATTACGGGCTATCAAAAACTTTTGCGTGGACGATATGATCCACATGTTAAGCAACGCGTGACCCGGCCCCGGCCGCCTGGAGAAACCATTACTGATTGGACAAACATTGAACCCGACGATCTGGTAGTTCATTTGAATCACGGCATTGGCCGGTATCTTGGGCTCTATGAAATCGAATTCAACGGCAAACTACAGGAAACTCTGGCCGTGGAATATGCGGATAAGGCCAAACTATATGTGCCGGTCTCACACGCTCACCTGCTGAGCCGTTACATCGGCGTGGGTAAAGGCCATGTCCGGCTCCATAAGCTTGGCGGAAAACGATGGTTCCGCGAAAAAACCGCCGCGGAACACGCCGTGCGCGACCTTGCTTCGTCCCTGTTGGAACTTCAGGCCTCGCGAGAAGCCCTGACAGGATTTGCTTTTCCTGCTGACATCTCCTGGCAGCATGAATTTGAAACCGCATTCCCATACGAGGAAACCGCGGATCAGGAACAGGCTATTCAGGAAGTGAAAAAAAATATGGAAGCTCGACGTCCCATGGACCGGCTGATCTGCGGCGATGTCGGATACGGCAAAACCGAAGTTGCCTTACGCGCGGCTTTCAAAGCCGTTACCGGAGGAAAACAGGTCGCTGTTCTCGTTCCTACGACAATCCTTGCTCAACAGCATTTTGAAGTGTTTATTGACCGTATGAGCGCCTATCCCATACGAATCGAACTGCTATGCCGTTTCCGAACACGGTCACAACAGGCCGACGTTGCGCGCGAACTCACTTCCGGCACTGTGGATATTGTTATCGGAACACATCGCCTCCTTCAGCCGGACATTCACTTCAAGGACTTAGGACTGGTCATAATCGATGAAGAACAGCGGTTTGGTGTAGTCCATAAAGAACGGTTAAAACAGATGAGACAACTGGTGGATATACTGACACTCACAGCTACCCCAATCCCCCGAACATTGTATATGAGCCTTACGGGCGCCAGGGACATCAGCATAATTCAAACCTCTCCAAAAAATCGCTTTCCCATCGAAACAATTGTGACACGGAATGAAGACCGCGTCGTGCGTGATGCTGTTCTGCGGGAACTCAATCGGGACGGCCAGATTTATTATGTACATAACCGTGTAAAGACTATTGAAAAAATAAGGGAACGACTTCAACGCCTGGTGCCGGAAGCCCGCATTGCTGTCGGGCACGGACAAATGCACACGAACGAACTGGCTCAGGTCATGCGGGAATTCGCAAGAGGACAATTTGATCTCCTGCTGTGTACAACTATTATCGAAAGCGGCGTTGATATTCCTAACGTCAATACAATTCTTATCGATAGAGCCGACAGGTTCGGTATGGCAGACCTGTACCAGCTTCGCGGACGCGTCGGACGTTCCTCTCGAAAAGCCTATGCTTATCTGCTACTGCCGTTACATGGTTATCTTCTGGACACGCCACGCAAACGCATTAACGCGATCGTTCAGCACTCGGAACTGGGTTCCGGATTCCGTCTGGCCATACGGGATCTCGAAATACGCGGAGGCGGCAACCTGCTTGGCGCCGAGCAGAGTGGTCATATCTCTGCTATTGGTTTTGATCTTTATTGTCAGCTTCTGCGTTTGACTGTAGCCCGTACATCAAAGCGGAAAACCATCGCTGATAGCATACCAGCGTGGTTCAATATTGTGGATGTGGACATCAAACTGGATTTCATTGATCTTTCAACTAATGCGGATGAGCCTGAACGCTGCGCATTTTTGCCTGCTTCTTATGTGGAAGATGAACCGTTACGCATCAGTATTTTCCGGAAAATCGCCTCCGCTGTCAGCATGAAAGAGATAAGGAACTTGCGTGATGAATTCCAGGACCGTTTCGGACCGATCCCATGTCCGCTGGAACGGCTTCTGAAAATAAGCGCTATGCGCATCTCTGCATCGGCAAAACATGTAACTGCCATCGAAACAAAAAACGGAAAAATCATGTTCAAACGACATGGAGATTACATACAGTCGAATCATCGCTTCCCACGCCTGCGTTCCAAACACACGGACGAACAGCTCGATGAAATCATTCAGTGGCTCAAACGGGTGACCTCGACCGGGTTGTCATAATGATCGAGGAACGCCCAACGTGACGCACTGATTGTGAAAATTCGGAGTTGACATCCGAAACTTCAAGGACTACCGTGATAACTGTAGAATTTGGCGCAAACTCAAACCAGAAACCAACCATTGAAACACTGACAAGAATCGCCAAAAACATTGAATGTCAGCATTGACGATTTATGTTGATATTTACGGAAATGAGTTTAGAGAAATTTTTAAAATAAAAACATGACAACCAAAATTGCAGTTTTCAAAGGCAAGAAAGTGAGGAAAACCATTCACAATAATGAGTGGTGGTTTTCTGTCATTGATATTATTGAAGCGTTGACAGGCACAGAAAGACCGAGAAAATACTGGAATGACTTAAAGAAAAAGCTTGCGGATGAAGGATATTTTGAGGTGTCCGAAAATATCGGACAACTGAAATTATTGGCTAGCGACGGCAAAAAATACTTAACCGATTGCGCTAACACAGAAACAACATTTCGCATAATTCAGTCTATTCCTTCTCCCAAAGCAGAGCCTTTTAAACGCTGGCTGGCGCGGGTGGGCTATGAGCGCATAAAAGAGATTGAGGACCCTGAACTGGCGACAAAAAGAACAAGAGCCTTATATAAAGCTAAAGGATATTCTGATGCCTGGATAGAAAAGCGAATGCGCGGTATTGAGATTCGCGAAACTCTAACCGATGAATGGCAAAAAAGAGATGTTAAAAAGCAAATAGAGTATGCTATTTTAACAGCGGAAATATCAAAAGCCGCTTTTGACATGACTCCAAGCGAATATAAAAAATATAAAGGATTAAAAAGAGAAAACTTGCGTGATCATATGGACGACTTGGAATTAATATTTTCTATGTTGGGAGAGGCGTCCACTACTGAAATCGCAAAAACAAAGAACACTCAAGGTTTTACTGAAAATAAAGACGCGGCTCAAAAAGGCGGCGGTGTCGCCGGCAGAGCGCGTAAAGATTTGGAAAAAAAGACCGGCAAAAAGGTTCCCTCTGAACAAAATTATTTAAAAAAATCGCAGAAGCAAAAACGGTTTAAAGATAAATAATTATGCCGAATATAAAAATTTACAAAACACAAGATTTAGTTTTGCAGATAAAGCAAAACCACAATTCTACTAAGCTCTAAACTGTGAACACTGAAGGCTGTGAACAGCTACGAATAAATCGAGGCTAATGGTGAAGACATTGACACAATGGCGGATGTTCATATTATTCCTGTGTTGCCCAATAGCAATGCGTGCCGCGCCGATTCCTGTGGACGGCACGGCGGCAGTGGTCAATGACCAAGCCATAACCATGACGGAAGTGTTTCAAGCAATGCAGCCACTTCGGAATCAGTTGCTCCGGAACTATAAGAATGACGAACTGGAACAGAAGCTGAAAGAAGCCTACCAACAAACACTGCAATCGCTTATTGATCGGAAGGTAATCCTGGACACTTACAAAAACCAGGAAAAGTTTACTATCCCGGACAGTATTGTAAACATGCGTATTGATGAACTGGTTCATACCAAATTCAATAACAGTCGTGCCGAGCTCTTAAAAACGCTCGAATCCGAAGGAATGACTCTGGACGAATGGCGAACGGCTATGAAAAACCAAATGATCGTTTCCGTCATGCGTGACCAGGCCGTGGAGAGTAAAGTCGCGATTTCCCCGAAGTCTATCCGTGATGATTACGAAAAGAACATCGAGAAATACCAGGTGCCTAAGCAGGTGGAATTGAGAATGATTGTCATCCATCGCGGAAACACAAATGAAGAAATCGCACTGAAAACCAGGCAGGCCAAAGAAATACTGAAACGCCTGGCAGCCGGCGAACCATTCGAAACACTGGCCAAGGAAGTTTCGGAAGGCATCAAAGCCTCCACAGGCGGTTACTGGGGTTGGATTGAACCAAGCACGCGCCGGCCGGAATTAGCTGATGTTCTCGCCACATTGAATCCCGGCGAAGTCAGCAATGTTATCTCAGCCGGCGAGAGCCTTTACATTCTAAAAGTTGAGTCCCGGAAAAACGCATCCGTTATTCCTTTCAAAAATATTCAGGAATCAATCCAGCTCAAACTTAAAAAAGAAAAAGCGCAACAATTTTATGATAACTGGCTTAAAAGCCTGAAACAAAAATCCTATATCAAAAAATATTAATCGTTTAGGAATTCTTTTTTTGGACGCAGATGAACGCAGATTAATAGGATTTTCAGATATGCTTAATTATCTGAGTGTATCTGCGAAAAAAAGAATTCCTAAACGATTAATATTTTTTGATATAGGATTT
>CAZBGF010000125.1:0-5866 GCA_964491255.1 uncultured Verrucomicrobiota bacterium | reverse complement strand
CTTTTGTTCAAAATTCTTATGTTTCTTTATTTTTTTGAGTTTTAAGACCTTTTCGGATTGGGTCTAGTTAAAACAGGCAAATAGCATACCGGGCAATATGGATTCTATTGACCTGATCATTGGCTAAGATGACTTTAAGCAAACATTTCATATAAATGGATTGGATTAAACAAATGACAACACTGAAAACCGGAAATTTTATTATTCTTTTTATATTTATGGTACTGGCTCATCTCGCACAGAGAGCAGACGCCGACCCGACCACCAACTCGGTCGTCCAGAAACAGGAAATTCAAAATCTTTTGAAAGAAAATGAAGATTTAAGGCGAAAGATAAAGCCTGCTGATAAGGATATTATTTCTCAGCTGAAAAAGGACAATAAAAAACTCCGTGAGGAAATCAAGAAGAAAAAACGAAAATGGGAACGTGAAATCAGCGCTGGAGCGAATCTGGCAAAAGGCAACAGTGACTCCATGACAATAAACATCGGAATCAAGGGCAACTATAAAGCCGGAAAAAACAAGATGACCCTGAAAGCAAATGGGAATTACGGAGAATCTAAAGGAACCACAAACCTCGAACGCTTGAAAGGTGAGGGAAAGTATGATTACAGCTTCAACTCAAAATCTTACGGACTCATCTTCGGAAGCGTTGAACATGATGATATGGCCAATCTCGATTACCGCCTGATTGCCTCGCCAGGCATCGGGTACAAAATATTGTCAACTGGAAAACCTAAGCTGGACGTGGAACTCGGTCCCGCTTATGTTGGCGAGAGCTTCAGAGATCAGTCTTTTTCAAGCATGATAGGCTGTAGAGTAGCTCAAACTTTTAAATATAAAATCAATAATGCTTTCAAGGTAACAGAAAGCCTCTCGTTTATTGGTAATATAGCGGATGTTCAGGACTATTTCTTCAACGCGGAAGTCGGCATCGAATCAGATCTTACGGAAAAACTTCTTCTTCGCGTTACGCTTAAAGATAATTTTGTCAATCAGCCTGCCACTGATAAAAAAAATAATGATATCTATTTAATCAGCTCATTGGTTTTGAAATTCTAAATGGATTATCCGAAAACAATGAAATTGCGAACTGTTAATCTCGGCTCTTCGGGACTGGATGTCACAGAATTCTGTTTCGGAACACTCACCCTTTCACCGCTCCAGGCTAACCTGTCGCCGGACCAGGGAGGCCAACTCATTCGGAAAGCCATCAGTGAGGGTATTACCTTTCTCGATACCGCGCAGGGCTATAAAAATTATCCGCATGTTCGAGCCGGTATAACAGGATATGATAGAAAACAATTGGTGATTGCAACGAAAAGCGCCGCTGAATCCGCTGATGACATGCAAAACGCATTTGACGAGGCATGTGAAGGAATGGGTATCAGCTACGTTGATATTTTCCATTTGCACAGTGTTTCCTCACCTGAAAATTTTCAAGAGAGAAAAGGAGCTCTTGAGAAACTGAAGGAATTGAAATCAAAAGGCCTTGTCAAAGCCATAGGCGTTTCAAGCCATAGCGTGGAGACCTGCCGGCATATCCTCGGTCGCCGGGATATTGACATCTGTCATCCTTTGTTTAATAAACGTGGCCTGGGAATTAACCATGGGACGGTTGATGAAATGGCTGAAATTCTGAACAAACTCCACGATGAAGGAAAAGGCATCTATGCCATGAAAGCACTGGCTGGCGGACATTTAATCGAACATAGTATTGAAGCGTTTGATTTTGTAAGGAATTTTGAATGTATCGACGCGGTGGCAGTTGGTATGAAAGATAAGTGGGAGCTTAAATTCAACCTGGCTTACTTCAAAGGGCAGGACATCACGGAAGAAATGAGAAAAAGAGTTTCAATGGTGAAACACAAACTATTGATTAATCAGTTATGCACAAAGTGCGGAACATGTGTTGAATTCTGTGAACAGCATGCTCTTTCTCTTGGTGAAAAAAAAGCAGAAGTTAATGGAGACAAGTGTGTTTTATGCGGATACTGCGCGCCGGAATGCCCTGAATTCGCGATTCGAATCGTATGAAAAAGCGCCGAAGGCGATATCTGTCTTTCCTTAAAGCAGAATGAAACATCTTGAATACTCATGTTAATGATGACATAGGTAAAAGCATTGCCTCATACACAACTGCTCATTTCATGAATGACTAACCAAACATATTTGAATTTTTTTTGACAGGATAAACAAGATGGACTGGATTATCACGGGGGAAGAATGATTGCGAAATATCATCTTCATCGACCATAACCCTTTTTGTCAAATCTGACCCCGAATGTTCGGGTCAGATTTGACAAACATCGTGTTCAATCCTGATCATCCTGTAATCCCGTCTAATATTCTTTGCTTTCATGAGCGGATAAACGCCAAAGCTGCCGAGCAATTGTTTAACTCATTTACTCAAACGATCGAAGTTTAAGGAGCTCAAAAACAATAAACATGAATCATAATACTGAACATCCCGAAAACCATCGATCATCTACGGCTTCCGTGGATCAATTGATATCCAGTCTTCAAAACCCGCACGTGAAGCATGCGATCAAACTCCGCAAACGCTCGCATCGCGACAAGTCAGGTCTTATGATTATTGAGGGGATTCGCGAACTGAAATGCGCATTGGATAACCGGCAATGGCCGGTCTCGTTGTTTTACTGCGAAGAATTTTTATTGAAGAACCGGGTGTCTGGTCTGATTCAGCAATGCCGTAAACATGGAGCTGAAATTTATAAATGCGTTCCTGATGTGTTCCGGAAAATCGCGTACAGGGAAAACCCCGAAGGTATAATCGCGGTCGCTTCCCAAATTAAACGAACACTGGCTGATCTGGAAATCACCACGCATCCGTTAATAATCGTCGCTGAATCCATTGAAAAACCAGGCAACCTCGGAACAATTCTGCGGTCAGCAGATGCGGCCGGTGTAGATGCCGTTCTTGTCTGTGATCATTGCACTGATATCTATAATCCCAATGTGGTGCGCGCCAGTATCGGCACCCTTTTCTGTCTTCCCGTGATTGAAACATCATCGCAAGAGGCCATCGAATGGCTTCACAAACATCATATCCAGATTCTGGCGGCAACTCCCAGCGCCGAGCAGGAATACACGGAAAAGGATTTACGGAAGGGAACCGCGATTATTGTCGGCACAGAACAACAAGGACTGAGCGATCTCTGGATGAACGAAGCTGATGTTAAAGTTCGGATTCCCATGCAGGGTCAAGCCGATTCCCTTAACGTTGCATCCGCCACAACTATTCTGCTGTTTGAAGCTGTCAGACAGCGCAAAGAAGCATTGTCTACTCAGGCACAAAGTGACAAAGGCACAAAGTTCCAAGAATAATATCCGTGTGAAGTCCGGCAGATGCCGGACATCTCGTTTGGCGCTTAATGCCCTGCGTTTCGCGGGGTAAACTTCACTCCTGCCCCGTAAAATGCGGGGAATAACGCTTCACGAACGACTCTTCACGAACGACGCTTCGCGCTTGTAACTCCCACACACCGGCCCCTACTCCGTCACTTCTTCCCTGCTTTCGCAGACGACTTAGCAACTGTGTTCGTTTTACCAGCTTTAGCAATTGGTTTTTTTACTTTTTTCGGTTTTTTAACCTTTTTCGGTTTTTTAACTGGCTCCGGCTTTGGAATTGTTCGTTCATACCGGAATCGTGTACCTGACGAAAGGTATTTCCACGGATACGTTACATCCCCCTTATCCGCCTGAATCACAAGCCCCTCGTTAGTAGCTTCCTTGACCATCCCCTGAATTATAATTCCATTAACCTTGCGGGCTTGTAATGCTGAAAACTGTTCTTCGCTTAGACAGGTATTTACTGCCAGCCCAATGAACAGAACATAAAGAATAATTTTTTTTATGTCATAATTCATGATAAAAATCCATCATTGGCCATTATTATAACCTTTTTCTTTATTCACGTCAATAGTTAATTTTTAATTGCGCGATGGGCCATAACTCGCTACTCTTCGACATTACCTGTAAACCAATCAACAATCCTGGAGAGGTGCCGGAGTGGACGAACGGGGCGGTCTCGAAAACCGCTGTGCCTTCGGGCACCGTGGGTTCGAATCCCACCCTCTCCGCCAGGTGGGATGAGAACCCATGGGTTCGATTACGAGCGCCAAGGGTAGACGCGAGAAAGGGCTGACGAATGTCAGCGCCGAAGGCTTGAGAATATCGGGCGATATTTTCAACAATCCCACCCTCAATTTGAAGTGTTCCAAAAATTCGCACGTCAGTAGGTACCTACTTTATAAAAAATGCTGGTAGTTAATCAAATAGAATCCCTTATACCCAATACCCCGCAACCCTCGTGCCAGCGAAGCTGTCATGTCGGCTACTTGAAGACCCTTTTGCAGAAAGGTGTAGCCTTATTGGCCACTTGCAACGGAGCCTGCTTTCGTCTCGCCGTAGCGGCTCGCGAAGTCGGAAAAGGCTCCTTCTCATCTTTGCCTGCTTGTCAGGCCGTAGCTCAAGAGCGAAGGCTGATCCGGAGAAAATCGTAAGAAAGAAAATAGAATCTTCCCCCACCTCCGCCGAGGACGCACAATTTGTAGTCCGAAATACCGTTTTGGCTGATCCCTTCCGTAGATCATGAACCCGTTGCAGATGATTAGAAAAGCGCTGTATGTGCAGCGGAACAGATCCACATCAAAACCGCAGTAGAAAAATATCGTATTATTCTGCTTGACTTCTCAGAGCAGTAGTGAAATACTGCGATTGAAAATTAGAAAGGGGATCTATGAGGATAAAGAAGTTCTGCGATATCAGAATAGGGCATGCGTTCCGGAAACGCCTGGCGAATGTACCCGATGGCGATGTAATGGTCATCCAGCCAAAGAACATTTCGTCAGAGGGGTGCGTATCCTTCGGCCCGGAGAACCCGCTACGCACATATGCGGCAGTATCGAAACCGCTCCAACCCGGCGAAGTTTTGGTTGTGAACCGTGGTCGTTTCGCTGCAACAGTCTTTGACCTTCCCGACACAAATGCATGGATAGCCCCATCCTCTATTCTAGTTCTGTCGGTTAAGAAGGAATCCGTCCTGCCTGAATATGTGGCATGCTATTTCAACTCCGCAAATGGGCAAAAACTGTTCCGGCGCCATTACGAGCAAACCACCGTGCCGTTCATCAGCACAAAGAATCTGGCAGACATGGATATCCCCATACCGCCGCTGAAGCGACAACGGGCATTGATCACTTTTGAAAAGGCGGCAAAAGAATATGCCCGTCTGACACGCAGGAAGCAGGAACTGCACAAGCAAATCCTCAGTTATGAGTTGGTGACTGAAAAACAATCTATGAAAAGGAGAGCACGATGAGTGGACAACGACAGTATACACAGGATGCCCTGAACAGAACGCTATGGGAAGCAGCGGACTCGTCACGTATGAACGTCGACGGAAGCATCTATAAGGACTATGTCCTGCTTTTCCTGTTCTACAAATACACGAGCGACCTCTATAAGCACGAGATGGAAGCACTCGCGGAACGGTATGATAATGATAAGGATCGCATTGCTCTACGTCTCAAGAATGCACGGTTCGTTCTTCCTGAAGGAATGAGTTTCTATGATCTCTACAAGAAGAAAAGCGCCGACAACATCGGTGAGCTGATTAACATAGCCCTGCATGCCATTGAGGATGCTAACGGGGACCGCTTGGAAGGGCTCTTCTCGATAGACTTTAATTCCGATGCCGTCCTGGGCAGGACAGATCAGCGCAACAAGATGCTGCGCCACCTGATGGACGACTTCGCCAAGATCGACCTGACCGCCGCCGGTGATGACGTTATCGGCAACGCCTATATGTACATGATTGAGCGATTCGGCTCTGATGCCGGCAA
>CAZBGF010000124.1:0-5873 GCA_964491255.1 uncultured Verrucomicrobiota bacterium | reverse complement strand
AAAAAACACAAGTGAAAGCTAAAAAAAGTGACAACTTTAAATCAGGACTTGACCGACTGAGGACAGATGACAGATGACTGAGGACGGAAGATGTGTGGGAGTGGAAGAGGGATTAACTACGAAACACGCGAAATACGCGAAAAAAAGAGAAGAAATATAAGATTTTTAAACAGAAGATCGCAAAGATCGCGAAGGAAAATCTAACCAAAGTTGAAATTTTGACAGAATTAACAAAATGGACAGAATTTTTTTTAGGCACAGAGAAGAGATGTTATAGAAGAAATGGCTGTAGATGGCGATGGAAGTGTTGTTCGAGAGTTTTGTAGTATGCGTCTTCGTGTGTCTGAAGGGCAAGTTTGAGTTGTGCGCCGGACTGTTTCAGTACTGAACCGTATGTGACATGGAGAATTTGCCGGACGTGACGATCGTCAAGGAGGTCTGGCAGTTGTTCGTCAGCGAGGCTGGAGAGATCGGGGATCTTGCTGAGTTCGGCTGATACATGGTAAGAGGCCCTGTCTTCCGGATAACGCTTAATGGCAAAGGCGCTGATTTGTCTGAATTGCACGGGATCGACTTTGGCGATAACGCGCAGAGCTTCGACATAACTGGTTCCGGCTGTCTTAAGATGTACTAATCCTTTTGCGGCTTTGCTGATTAGCGGATAAACGCTGAATTTATCCGAACCGGAGTGCATGCTGAGCTTATACGGGCCCAGCGCACGCGCGATAGCGGCATGGCCGGCGAGGTTTTCCTCAATTTCCTTCAAATTGCCGATATAATCAATGCCTTTTTCAAAACGGCCCACGTAACGGGGAGCCAGGCTTATAAATTTTACTCCCAATCGCTTGAGTTCGCTGGCGATATAGATATGTTCGGTCATGGATGTAGGTGTTTCGGTCTCGTCAACTGAGACTTCGATTTCACATGGAAAATTTTTGGCTTGGATATGAGATGCCATTTTAGCAACATGAGCAACGGCGCGCCCGTATTTTACCGCGGCGCGGATGAGATCAGGCTTTTTTATTTCAAGGCTCTGATTCTCAAGATCGAAGGTCTTGCCGATATAAGTTTTTTCAAGATCGCGTATTGAGCTTTTTAGATCGGACCATGGCAATGCATTCATTTTTTGCTGTAAAGTCGAAGGCTCTGCTGTATCAGCTTCTTTATCCACATATTCGCCGGGGTCAATAGTGAACAGGGTGAAACCTGCATTTGCGCACACATCGATATCATCTGTTGTTTTCAAATGATCGGCGTCTGCTCCGAGTTTGTCATTCCAACCAGCCTGGAAACAGCCCCAGGTCGCGTCGTTGATAACATCTTCCGGGGATCGGCATGAGCGTTCCATTTCACGGATAGATTGCTGGGCGAAGATAGGCACGATTTTTCTGGAAGCGCGGGGAGCTTCACTTAAAATATTTTTCAATGCCGACGTATGGCCTGGTGTGGCTAATCCCAGTCGATCTCCAAATCCCGCGGATGTGTCTAATCCGAGCGGCACAGGCTTGAGCCATGGCAGAGCATTGCGCAGTGCGCTGCTATTCGCATGTGTGCATGTGCATCGTTTAATTGAATATTCGTTTTGAAAAGCCCGTGGTTCTCCATTGAACGTTGTAAATATGGGAGAGCTTGATTTTGCCAGGACCAACAGATGTTTATCCATATCCGTTTTTTCCAGCCAGAAAGCTGTTTCGTTATGAACGACGAATGAATCCGGATAAACGGATGTGCCGAATTGTTTCTGAATGTCAGTTACTGAAAACGGGAATGATTGATTCATGATTCCTCCTGAAATAAAGTTATAACTAAAAGATTTTTTCGCACAAAGCCACGAAGGCACAGAGTTTTTTTGACAGAATGAACATAATTTTTTTATTTACCACGAAGGCACGAAGTTTTTTGTAGCCACGGATTCACACGGACTTACACGGATAACTGATTGATTCAGGCACAAAGTGACAAAGGCACATAGGCACAAAGTCTAACTAAGCATACTTGAAATTTTGACAGAATTAACAAAATGTTACATAATTTTTTTATTTACCACAAAGCCACCCAGGCTACGCCGGGCAGGCGGAGTTTTTTTGACAGCCTGCCCGTGGGACCACCCTGCGGCCAGGGATAACGCGGATAAAGATCAAGAATTTCGTACGCAGTTGTTAAAACATAATTACGAGACACACGAAAGAAAAAAAACAAATTATCTGTGTTCGTCCGTGTAATTTGTTTGCCTGGCCGTAGCCCTGAGCGAAGTCGAAGGAGCGAAGGCTGGTGGCTTTTTTTTATTTTCTTTTTTTATTCTTGCGCACTAACCACTGACTCCACCACTTATGAGTAAGTGGAGGTAAAGGGCGCTATGATTTGCGTAAGCTCGGTTGGAGCATTGGTTCCCATGGAAGAATATTGCTGAAGGTTCCTTCCGCATACTTTACTGAAGTGACGCGCCATAGATTTGCGCACATCTGCCATGGATGGGCATTCCTGTTTCAGCAGAGTATCGAGCGACGTTACGGATTCGCCTTTCAGACCACATGGAATAATATTCTCAAAACCTGACATATCAGGATTCACATTGAAACTCATGCCATGAAACGTTACCCAGTGTTTAAAGCGAATGCCAATTGCCGCCAGTTTCCCGTTATGTGTCCAGGCGCCGGTTAACCCCTTGCGACGGAATGCCGATAGGTTAAAATCTTTGGCTGTTCGAATGGCGATTTCTTCGAGGTTATGGAGATATCCGTGAGCATCAGCCTCTTTTTCACCCAGTTTGATAATCGGATACATTACTAACTGGCCTGGTCCATGCCATGTTACACCTCCTCCGCGCGATGTTTGCACGATTTGAATACTTTTTTCATTTACGCGTTCTTTTGCAGACAGTGTGATATGGCTTTCGCTGGCTCTGACTCCCATTGTAATTACGGGTTCGTGTTCAAGGAAGAGCACGACATCAGGAGTTTTTCCCGCGATTCTGGCGGCGACTAACGTTTCCTGAATAGCAGTGGCTTTTTTGTATTCCAATGGATGATTAAAATATATTGCAAACGCAGTCATAAGGTTACTCAGACTAAAGTCTGTTTGAAAAGGTTTTGCAACTCAAAAAAACAAAGAGGAGAAGAATGGCTGACAGCCTGCCCGTGGCACCGCTCTGCGGCCAGGGCTAACCCAGGCTTCGTCCCTTCGACATTGCTCAGGGCTACGCCTGGCACGGCGGAATGGACAAAATAATATGGGAGAAAAGAATCTGTTCGAAAACAGGGGTTTTTCGAAAGGCTTCAGATTAAGATGCGAACGACGGTGATTACTATTCATCCGGGACAGACTCTTCATATGCACTAGCATCCATGAGAGTATCCACCTCGTTCATATTGTCCGGCTCCATTTTAAAAACCCAGCCTTCACCGTAGGGGTCGGAATTGATAACATCCGGCGAATCATTCAAATTCGTATTTACCTCGGTAATCGTGCCTGAAACCGGCGAGTACATATCCGAGGCGGCTTTAATGGATTCCACAACTGCGACTATCTCGTTCGAGTCGATGTGCAAATCAATTTCCGGAAGTTCAACATAGGTGATATCCGAAAGCTGATGCTGTGCGAAGTCGGTAATTCCGACTTCAATCATATGCTCCTGTTTTCGCACCCATTCATGTGTTTTGGTATATTTAAGATCATTCGGATTTGCCATGCTTTTTTTCACCTCCCTTTGTTTTGGTTTTATTCTTTTTAATATTGATTTTTTATCGCACGGAAAACAAGGATACAAGTTAATAATTCAAAAATATTGCCCCCCCCTTGACAAAATGATCGGCAAGGACTATAGTGAGCATTCTTTTAGTATGGATAACTATTCAGGCATGGATACAAATAAAAAATGAATTGGAGTAAAAAACACAATGGCAACTAACAAAGACAATGTTCCTAAAAAAACGGACATTCAACCATTACCGATTGGAATAGTCTTCGATCTGGAAGAGATAGCGTTTCAAAAACGTCGAATGATATACGAAGCATTGAGTCATGTTTTGGGTAAAAAGAAAATCAAAATGACAACACAGCTGTATTCCCGATATTGCCTCACTCATTCGCTTGACCAGGGCATAGAAATGCTTCTGAACAAGTTTGATAACAAGAAAGTCTCGAAGGAAGAATTGACAACGGAAGTGAATAAGCAGGTCAAACAATCTTTGGCAAAGAGTTCGCTCTCAATCGAGCCTGTTCTCGGTGCGATTCTGAAAGAAGCACAAGCGCAGAATATAATAGTCGGCGCCTGGTCCGTTTTGCCGAAAGAAAGCGCCCTGTCAATCATGGACAGGCTTAAATTGAATGACTTTGTGAAATTGCACGTGGTTGAAACCCAGTCGAAACATTTTCCAACACCGGGCTACTGGCTTCGCCTGGCTAAAATGCTGGAGCTGCATTCAAGCAGTTGTCTGGCATTTACTACTTGCGCCGCATCATGCCGTTCAGCGTTAGCTGCAGGCATGCGATGTGTTGTTATTCCCGACGAGTTTACATTGTTTCAGAATTTTAGCGGAGCCGATATAGTTGTGGAAGGTTCTGAGAAACTCAGTCTCAAAAAAATACTGCCTCTCATGCATGTCTGCTCGTTTCGATAAAATTATCGTGATGTTTCTTAACAGTTCACCGTTTAACTCTGCCCTGCCGGCTATTGGGTTTGTTTTTGTTGCCTGTCCGCCTTACTCGGGAGCTCAGGCTGGCTAGGGAAGATCCGCTCTGCGGCCAGTGAGCCGGGCTTGCGTCGGCCAAGGGGAATAGAAAAAAAATAACTGCAGAATATCTTTCCGAATATAAACCATTTAAAAGACATAACATCAGCTATGAAAACACAGATTGAATATGCGCGAACAGGGGAAATAACATCCGCTATGGAACTGGTGGCGGCAGTTGAAAAAGTTTCGGTTGAAACCGTGCGGGATGAAATATCTTCGGGGTACGCTGTTCTTCCAGCCAACCCGGCCCACGTGACATTGACTCGCCCGTCAGTCGTTGGTCGTGCTTTCCGGGCAAAAATCAATGCGAATATCGGACGTTCTACGGAACAATCAGATGTGCAGCAGGAAATGAAAAAATTAGATGTGGCGGTTTCAGCGGGCGCTGACTTTATTATGGATTTGAGTGTGGGGTCGGACCTGGTTCTTGTGAGAAAGACAATGCTTTCCGCGTGCAGTGTGCCGTTGGGCACAGTTCCTATTTATGAAGCGGTTTATCGATCTGGCGGTCATGCCGAAGATCTCCAACCTGACGTTTTGCTGGATGTTATCAGGGAACATGCTGAACAGGGCGTGGATTTTGTGACACTGCATTCGGCGATTCTGCAAAGGCATCTGGATCTGGCGTTTTCACGACTGGCTGGGATCGTCAGCCGGGGAGGAAGCCTTCTGGCGGCCTGGATGAAGGAACATGATGAGGAAAACCCTCTTTACACGAGATGGGATGACGTCCTTGATATCTGTAAAGAACACGATGTGACGCTTTCGATTGGGGATGGACTGCGTCCCGGATGTCTGGCTGATGCCAGTGATAAAGCACAATTTGCGGAACTGGAAACGCAAGGGGAACTTGTTCAGCGATGTCGGAAACGCGGGGTTCAGGTGATGGTTGAGGGACCGGGGCATATTCCGTTTAACGAAATTCAAATGAATATGGAACGTGAACAAAAAGTGTGTGATGGAGCTCCATTCTATGTTTTGGGCCCTGTGGTTACCGATATCGCGCCTGGCTATGATCATATTACATCCTGTATTGGCGCTACGGCGGCAGCCACTTACGGAGCCTCGTTATTGTGTTATGTTACTCCAGCGGAACATCTGGGATTGCCGACAGAGGAAGACGTTAAAGAAGGTGTAATG
>CAZBGF010000123.1:0-5932 GCA_964491255.1 uncultured Verrucomicrobiota bacterium | reverse complement strand
GAAGCGGATGCGATCGCATGGAATTTGCGGAAGCAAACCTATACGACGCGCATTGGTTCGCTCATATCCACCTGAACGCCAACCGCTTGCATTCAGACCTAACAACCCCTGCTTTAATCATTATGCTGTAGTTTATTCAAATCAATCTATCCGCGCCGGCATAAACTTCTTCAACGTTCACAATTGCCGTTGCGTGACAAGGATAATCAGGACCAAGCTGCTTTTTCATATCATCATAAACTTCGCCTTCTTTTTCATAATCAATTTTGCCTTTCACCTGAAAAGCTTTGCCGTCTTTTGTAATGAAAAGTATTGCACCTTTGCTTCCTCCGAGAATATTTGCACGGGTCTTGCTGAAATAATTATCCGCAACAACCAGTTTTTCCTCGTTGATTTTTTTCACACATGTCGCATAAATCGCGTTTGGTGTTCCGTTTTTGTCTACCGTGGCGAAAACCACGGGTCCCTCATGATTATCCCACGCTTTACTCACTTTTTCCGGTAATGCTGACATTATCAGTTTCCTTTCTTTATAATTTATAGTTTCACAAAACTATACACAATTTACAACTACTCAGACACTCATCGCGCCCGTTCGCTTACGCTCACTCAAGACGCCAAGATACCAAAATTATTTTTTTTCTAAGCTCATTGACTGCACCCCCCGCTTTCCTTTCTTTGTCTTCCTTGGCATCTTTGCGACTCTGCGCGAGTATCTTTTTTCGTGTATTTCGCGGTTAAAAAAACCCCTATCATTCTTTTGTACTCTTTCCTTAACCCCGCTCGCCGCGGGGCAAGCTGTGAATTTATCCCGCCAACAGCGGGACAGTGAACCCTGAACCAGTGAACAGACATATTATATATTATCTGCTGCAAACCGTTTTATCGCCTCGACTATGCTGTTAACTTCTTCATTATTCCGCGGCAGTTCATCTACAATATTCGGAATAATATTTCGTTCATCAATTTGCTGAAATGTGAAAACATAATTGATATCATAAATCCACGACAACTGCATTAACATTACATCTGCTAATGATTTTATGTCTCCCGTTGAACACGAGCGGCATGACTGAAATTCTTGTATTATCTTTGGATTTATTGGACCATCAAGCGTGATTTGCGGCAGCATTTCAGGCAATTCCTGAAAACCATCCTGCTTGACAGCATTATAAATGACGCGGAAAATATCCAGCTTATCAGCGTCACGAATCAGTTTAACAGAAGATAAACTCTCTTTGTCCAGATGCTTCGGTATTGTTCTTGAGTTATGATAATGGACGCCGTCTAAAATGCGTTCTTGGCTACACTCTTTCAGAGATGATAAAATATTTGATTGCCTGATAATATTCCAGCCGCGCTCTCCATGGTTTACGGATTTCGCATCGCAGAAAGTCCCGAACTCCGTGAGTTGAGAAAACCGGCCTGTGTCATGCAGCAAGCCGAGTGCTTCCGCAGCATTTATATCAGATGAAGACCAACCAAGATCCTGTGCCAGGGATCTGGCGTTATTGGCTACACGTTTGCTGTGTTCAAGCTTGAGCTGAAGAAGCGCATGAATGTCACCATTATCGCGGAAAAAGGTTCGCGCATAAGTCTTAAACCAGTTTCGGATTTCTTTGAGCTCTTCTGTTTTCATACACGTTTCATATGTTCCCGCCCGTACGCTGATCGAAGCAGAACCAGATCGCCAACTGAACAATCGATATACTTTGCTATTACAAAGCATTTTGCCTTGAGAATAAAGAAAATGTCTTTTTCAACATCACTCAGCGACTCGTAGTTTCCCTGGCCTTTGGCTATTATTAAATCAGCATCTTCAAAACGGCTCTGAAAAGTTTTGCTGCAAATGTCCAAAATTGTGCCGGGCGCGTCGGATCCATTATCAATTACATCAACAATCTGCGTGATACCTGTCGTTTCCGCATCGATCATTGTAGCATCGTTTATGATCGGCGAGCCCTTTACAACCATTGTTATTTTTTCGCATGGCAACTGTTCAAGAAGCAAGCGGTCACAAACGATTTCTCCGGCGTTATCCGCGAGATAAAGAATGTTTCGCGCGTTCTGCACGGCAGCGGAGAATTCCTCAACATTCCCATTTAACGGTGCGTGCAGGGCATGTTCGATAGTCTTCAGGACATCTGATTCTTTCAAACGACTGCTCACTCCAAAATCTATGATATTGCCTGCTATAGCCAACCTGACAGCGGTGTCCAGATGGTCAGCGGAATTTTGAATATGAGCTTTGAGATCGGGCAGGAGTTTCAGTGTTGATTGATTAAATTTATCCTTTATTTCGCGATAAGGGTCATTTACGCCAGTTAATTTTCGAATGTGCTGATGAATATGCCGGCCCATGGCCGCGGGTGACTGTTGCAAATCCATTTGACCGGCAACACGCAAAACATTTCTGAGTATTTGCTCATGAATGTTTTCATCATCTGTTACCAGTCGTACAGAATCCAAAGCCTGCCTTATAAAACAGGGAATACAATCAAGAAAAGTTTTCATTTTATTAAAATTATGGTTGCAAAAAATTATGGTTGCAAAAAATAGTCCGCAATAGCTCGGTATAACGCGCTGACCGCCAGAATGGCGCAGTGCCGACCTTTTTCTGGAACGCACTCGCCCGAGTTGATTATTTCGGCCGGGTTTATCAAAAGCGCATCTGTCACCTTCTTTCCTTTTGCTCTTCCAGCCACAGCATGACCGCAGGCCCTGGTGTTCTCACACCCATCAGTATAGTATCTCACATCTTCGATTACATCGTCTCTGATGTAGAGATAGAATTCCATACCGTCACCGCACGGGCCTGCCAATATTCCCGAACTTGTCGGATCGTTCATCCTGCCAAAGTACTCATCTTTCGTCTTCATATGCCTGTTGTATATTTCCTTCAGTCGTTTATGAGGCATTCTTCTCTATTGCCACTTCCGGTATCCGACCGTTCACAAAATGCTTGTCGATCCATCCGCATTTAGCGTCAGTAAAACAATCAAAGTGTGAAACATATGGCTTTATGTCCAACAGCGGCGTGTCGTCGAGCATATCCAGATGAATAAAGTACAAACGGACGCCTTCAATACGCCGTATTTTCACAACAGAAAGCCCAATGTGGTTTGGGCGATGAGGACCTCGGATGGCGAAAATACCATGCTCGGTGTTTTCCAGGAATGGGCAACCTCTTACCGTACTCTTATCAGATCGATGAAAATGGTAAAGCAGTATCGCGTAACTAAAACCGTTGAGATCCTTCAACCCCGGCTCATATTCCTTTTTCAATTCCACCCAGCCTTCTACATTAGGCTTGAATCGTCCCTGTATTGGTATCTCATCATGCCTGTGGTATGGACTATGAATGACCCCAATAGGTGTCATTGTAATTGCATCTGTCATGTGAAAGCATCCCCTTCCCCGTTTTTGGCGTAACAGGACTTGAGTTCATCACGCTATAGCGTGATGAACTCAAGTCCTGTTACGCCAAAAACGTGATTGCGCCGCCGTAGGCGAGAGGCTTCCATGACCGCCTGCCTATGCATAAACAAAAATTCATAAATCATCCGTAATACTATCCGTCGTTTTCTTGTTTTTCACGAAGATCTCTTACACCCGCTTCGCTAAAGACCGCAAAGCCTGCCCGAGCCGCGAAGAACGCAGCTCGGAGTCGGCCAGGGACCGCCAAGTTTTCTTGTTTCTTTGCGACCTTCTGTGAAAAAGTCTTTCTTGGTTGCAGCTATGCTGCTCTAAATAAATTCGTAGGGACTCTTCGTTTCCCGACCCACACATTTTACTGACGAGCTAAAATTACAGCTTTAACCAATATCACCCTTGTTTTCTCATCTCGGCGATGGCTATTTCCGCAGCATTTACCAATGGGTATGCAATTGGTGAAGCTGTAAGTGCGGGATGTGTGCCTGTCTGAAACACAGCTATCTCTTCAGCCGTCATTTTCTTCTGGATGCATGCTGAAATACCATTGACAACTTCACCGACCGCCGCATCACCCATCACTTGTCCACCAAGAATTATGCCGGATGACCTTTCAAACAAAAGCTTCATTTTGGCATTTACCGCGCCCGGCATACCGCCCGGATGACGATTTGGACCATCCACAGTAGCACATACAGTATTATATCCAATTTTTTTTGCCATCACTTCTGTTAATCCTGCTGTCCCGATAGCAAGGTCACCCACTGAAGTTGACCATACACCTACAGTGCCGACATTTTCTCTATTAAGACCAAACAGGTTTGCGCCTGCTATACGAGCTTCCGACGTGGCAATAGATGCCAGCTTCAGTGGTGAAGGTTTTCCTCCAAAGAATGAGATTTTTTCTGCGCAATCTCCACAGGCAAAGATATTGTCATCTGATGTTTGCATTGTGCGGTCCACAGCAATAGATCCATTCTCAGTAATTTTCAACTGCGCCTGTTTTGCAAGGTCAACGTCAGCAACAGCCCCAATGCCGAGTATGACAACATCAGCCCTGACTTCCGCTCCATTTGATAGAGCTACTGTCTCAACTCTTCCTGATCCTTTTATCTGCTCCACCTTTATTCCAGTAAGAATCTTTATACCGCGCGATTTGATATGTTTTTCCATTTCAATACAGAATTCATTATCATACGCCAGACTCAAACAACATGGCATCATTTCTACAATCGTAACATTATCAACCCCGCTTTTCTTGATTTCGTCCGCAAACTCTACGCCTATAAAGCCTCCGCCTATAACCACCACATCTTTAGCCTCTTTAAGTCTATGCTGAAGATTTTGTAAAGAATCAACTTCCTTCAGCACCGGAAATACACCACTCATATTCACACCGGGAATGGGCGGCACAACAGGATTCGAACCTGTTGCTACTATGAGACGATCATATTCAACGTCTCCATCATTTGTCTTAACGATTTTATTTTCGCGGTCGATTTCCATTGCTTTTGCCACAATAAGCTCGATTTTGTTCTTATCAAGCGCTGCATCCGATAGTAAATCTTTTTCAGGGCTTCCCAGAGTTCCGAAAACATAGGGAATTCCACATGGAATAAGCGCCTGCTTTTCCTGGCGTATAAGTATTATTGTTTTTTCAGAATAATGGCGACGTGCTGTAATACCCACGGTCACTCCTGCTGCGCTTCCACCAATAACAACTATATCTGCTTTTTTCATATCTCTATTTTCTCCTTTTATAAATCAAGTTCCGCACCAGCTTTTATAAGCTTTGTCTTATCAGGATACATGTCCAAAATTTCCTGTTTTTTTTGAGTGCAGTGTGTGGGAATAATCATTGGCACATCTGCAAAAGCTTTCAGCTTACTGAACCCGTGAAAGCCTCCAATCACAGCATAGAGGCTACCGAATTCAGAAGCACGCATAATAATTTTGTCCAAACCGGGATGTGAACAACCGACAACAAGTATTATCCCCCTGGCGGACTTAACAGCCAAAGAAATTTCTTTTTTTAATGTGCCAAGCTGGGAAGTTACTATTAAATCAGGTTCAATTTGCAGTGCATGTTTAATCTCCACGAGCTCGACTTTTGTGTTGAAGCTGATAATTTCTTTTTTTATGCGTTTTGAAAACGAAGAAGGGATATAGACATTTACAGGCCCGCATTGCTCAAGAATGGCGATGCCGCCCACATGGTCCCAGTCTTCATGGGAAAGGACGATACGCTGGATTTGTTTCGGGTGCACGCCAAATGCCTGCAAATTCGCCAGCAAAGGACCCGCACTTTCGCCTGTATCGAATAATGTTGAATTATCAATCAGGGCGGAGAATCCCCAGCCTGACTGAAAGCCTTTTTTTGCCTGATTATCATATATGATCTTTATGTTCATCGTATAGGAATGTGTATTTTTTAGACGCAGACAAACGCAGATTGCTGATAAGCGTATCTCGTGAAGCGTATTTCGTATCTCGCTTCACG
>CAZBGF010000122.1:0-5980 GCA_964491255.1 uncultured Verrucomicrobiota bacterium | reverse complement strand
AAAGTTGTAAGTGCCTGCCCGAGCGTCGGCCAGGGAACTTTCGCGCTTTTCGTAGTTATGTTTTAACAGCTGAGCACGACATTCTTGATCTTTATCCGCGAAAATCCGCGCAATCCGCGGTTAAAAGGTTTTTCGAACAGGGTCTAATTATAGGACAAAAAAAACGTAATTACTCAGGTGCAAAGTGGCAAAGGCATTCCGTATAGCTGTGCACGGGGCAGGCATAGGCACAAAGCAGAAAGAAATCCAGCGAGTGCGGAAGTGATGGCGGAATTCGAAACACCCTCCACCTTTCACCTGAGTAGATACCACAGGAGAACATTATGGCAGGTATTTTTAAAGCTTATGATATTCGAGGCGTAGTTGGTAAAGACCTTACCGAAGAGGTGGCATATAACATTGGAAGAGCCTTTGTCAGTTTTTTGAATTGCCGAAAGGTTGTTGTTGGCCAGGACATGCGCTCCCACTCGGAAATGCTGTTTCAGGCCTTAACCCGGGGAATCAACCAACAGGGAGCTGATGTGATTCGGCTGGGACTATGTTCCACCCCAATGTCTTATTTCGCTAATGGCTTTCTGAAAGCTGATGCGAGCATCATCATTACAGCTTCGCATAACCCTGCTGAATGGAACGGGTTTAAACTGTGCCGCCAGCTCGCTATTCCTATCAGTGGCGCAACTGGTATTAAAGATATAGAACAAAAAGTCTTGCAAAAAGACTTTGCACCAACTCCATCTAAACCCGGATCAATACAATCTTATGATATCCTTCCAGAATATTGCAAGCATGTGCGAAAACTGTCCGCTATTCAGCGGCCAATAAAAATTGCCGCTGATTTTGCCAATGCCATGGGTATTTATGAAGCAAAAACTCTGGACGGCCTTATTGATGTCAGTCCAATGTATGATGTTTTTGATGGAACATTTCCACACCACGAGGCCAACCCGCTGAAAACTGAAACCTTTAAAGATCTGCAGGAAAAAGTGCGTTCAGGACAATACGATTTTGGCGTGTCATTTGATGGAGACGCTGACAGGGTCGGATTCGTTAATGAAAAAGGCGAAATCATTCCGATGGACCTGACAACAGCTCTTATTGCAAAAAGTATCTTAAAAAAAGAAAAAGGTAATGTTCTCTATGATTTGCGCAGCAGCTGGGCTGTTAAAGAAGTTATTGAAGAAAATGGGGGCACCCCGCACATATGCCGTGTTGGACATGCTTTCATTAAGCAGCAGATGCGTGATGTCAACGCAATCTTTGCCGGTGAGATGTCAGGGCATTATTATTTCCGCGACAATTTCTTCACTGAAAGCTCTGCAATGGCTGTGTTGTCAATTGCCAACCTCATAAGCCAGGGGACAGAACCGTTGTCCAGCCTCATTCAGCCAATTCAACGATATTTTAAAACCCCTGAAGTGAATTCGAAAGTGAAAAACCCCGACAATGTTTTTCAGCGTGTTCGCGAAACCTATAAAAACGGGAAAATGCTGGAGCTGGATGGCATTAGCGTGGAATTCCAGGATTGGTGGTTTAATGTTCGGTCTTCCAATACTGAACCCTTGATCCGGTTAAACATGGAAGCCAAAAGCCAGAAGCTTCTCGATCAGCGTTTTGATGAAGTGCTCGGCTTAATTCGCGCGCAATGAATACGAAACTGATTAATCGGATTCAACAGCGTCATATCAAACGCTTCGGAATTCCCGCTTCGTTCGTGTCCTATGCTCCGGGTCGTGTTGAAATTCTGGGTAACCATACGGATTACAACGAAGGTTTTGTTCTTTCCTCGGCAATTCATCTTGGCATTGGCATGGCTGTTAGTCCATCCCAAACTATGCAAAGCACACTGCATGCGTTGGATGTTGATCAGGAAGTTGATTTCAGCCTTCCGGTACAAAACCCTTTACCAGCCCCCATGTGGGCAAATTATGTGCTTGGCGTGGTAAATAAACTCGGTGCAGGGAAGCCTTTGCCTCATGGCTTTCTGGCGACATTTGCCGGGGATATCCCCATTGCATCAGGTCTTTCGAGTTCAGCCGCAGTGGAAGTTGCAACCGCCCTTGCGTTCAGCATGATGTATGGCATTACAGTACAGAAACTTGAAATCGCCAAAATTTGCCAAACAGCGGAACATGAATTTGCAGGCACCCGCTGTGGATTGCTGGATCAAATTTCCAGCTTGTTTGGTAAAGACCATGCATTGGTTTTCAGCGATTTCAGATCTCTTGAGATCAATACGGTTTCTCTCGGCACGGATGTCTGCTTTCTGGTGGCTGATACCGGTGTAATGCACAACCTTGTCGATTCCGAATATAATGAACGGCGTATGCACTGTGAACAGGCCGCTGATTTTTTCGCCTCGGTACTGGATCATCCGGTAACTGCTTTGCGCGATGTGTCTCTGGATGAATGGAAACGGTTTGCAGGACAGATGGATCCAGTTGACGCAAGACGGTCTGCTCATATCATCGAGGAAAATCATCGCGTGCTGGAAGGCCGAAAGCGGCTGTCTGAAGGAGATTTTAAAGGATTCGGGGAGTTAATGTTTCAATCCCATCACAGTTCACAGGTGAATTTTGAAAATTCATGCAGGGAATTGGATGTGATTGTCGAACAGGCCCGAGAACTTCCTTCTGTTTCAGGAGCAAGGCTTTCCGGCGGCGGATTTGGCGGCAGTGTCGTGATGTTGATTAATCCTGACGATGCAGTTAAAACCGCTCGGTCAGTGGCTGATCAATATCAGGCTGAGTTCGGCAAGCCCTGCGAAATTCGCGTTGTTACGCCGTCAGCTGGCGCAGAAGTTCATGCGTGTAAGAATTATAAAAATTAATTGACCTTAAATCAGCAGATGATAATATAACTGGTAATATACATTGTGGCGCGATAGCCAAATGGTTAGGCACGGGTCTGCAAAACCTGTCACACCGGTTCGATTCCGGTTCGCGCCTCCAATTGATTGCTGACAGATCTGTAATACGCTTATGTTCTTAGTTCTAAGCATGATGGCCGGCTGTACAAGGGTTCATGCGGCGATATAACGGTTCGTGTTCAGAGGCATAATTCAGGAAAAGTTAGGAGTACAAAGCCCATCTTTGTCGGACACGGTCCCGCGTGGTGGGCGGAGATTTCCGCGGATGTGACGGAAGAGGACAAGCGAGGTTATCCGAAAAAACTGGTAAAGACTCCCGGAAAAATCGATTATCTTCTTGAGGAATACCCGAACATGTATGCGGATTTGTCGGCTATGAGCGCGTACAATGCGTTAACCCGGGATAATGAAGTCACCCGCCAGTTCCTGGCCAAACACCACGAGAAGCTTATTTTTGGTCTGGACCGTTTCGTGAGGGAGGAGGATCCCCTGATGATTGACATCATCAAGCGTATAGAGTTGCCCTCGCATATGGCGCATGCTATCTTCAAGGGCAATGCCGAGAAACTTCTCAAGAGGGTAGGGGCAGACTATCCCGGTTCTTGCATGAGATGATTAAATCCGGACAGTTTAAGAGGAACTGAAATATGACAGATATACTGAAAGTATGGAATGAGATTTACGAGACGATGGTTTATGATGAAATCAAAAGAGAAGCTCATAATTTTTTTCGAATTCATCAATTACCAACTTCGCTTGAAGAGTGGGAAAATAAGCAAAAAGATTTACGGAAAAAAATATGGATTTCTCTGGGAGCGAAACCGGATCATGCTCTTAAATTAGATTTACAGGTGCTGAAAGTTATCCAAATGGATGGCTATCAGATTCAGTGTATTATTTATCAAAGTCAAAAAGAGGTTTATGTTACAGGCAATTTATATATTCCGGAAGGTGCCGGACCCTTTCCCGGGGTAATAAATGTGCATGGTCATTATTCTGAAGGAAAGCTTGCTGAAGGGGTTCAGGCACGTGGCCATAGCCTCGCACAAGAAGGATATGTGTGTTTATGTGTGGACGCCTTTGGCTCTGGAGAGCGCAGTACTATTCATGGTGAGTTTGAATATCATGGAGGAAACCTGGGCGCTTCTCTTCTTGATGTGGGGAAAACACTGATGGGAATGCAGATAGTGGACAATATGAGGGGGGTGGATCTTTTGTCTTCCCTGGATTGTGTTGATTCTAATAAAATCGGGGTAACAGGGGCTAGTGGAGGAGGGAATCAGACAATGTGGTTGGCGGCAATGGATGAGCGGATTAAAGCAGCGGTTCCCGTTGTCAGTGTTGGAACTTTTGAATCATATGTGGGGAGTACAAACTGTATATGTGAGGTTCTCCCTGATGGATTAACCTTCACTGAAGAATCCGGCGTGCTTGCCCTTTGTGCCCCCCGAGCTTTGAAAATTTGTAATGCCTTGCAAGATAGAAATAAAGCTTTTCATTCGACTGAAATGTTAAGATCGTATGACTCAGCCCGAAAAATATATGGATTATATAATTCAGAAAACAGCATTTGTGCGCAGGTGTTTAATTGCTCTCATGGTTATAAACCTGAAATACGTGAAGCAATGCTTGGCTGGTTTGATAGGTGGTTAAAAAATAAAGGTGATGGATCAAGCAAGGCGGAAAAGTCTTTCAGGATTCTTTCCGGAAAAGAGTTAATGTGTTTTCAAAAAGGGAAAAGGCCGCTGAAAGTCTCCACTATAGCAGAGTTTTCTCGTTGTTCTGCTGAAGAACTACATCAAAAAACGTTAAGCAGAGTATCTTTGGATACCAACAAAAAAAGAAATGAACTAAAGCAGATTTTGCGTATAAACAATCGTTTGAAAATCAAAGAAATTCATGAACATGGTACAATCTTTTTTGATGAAAGAAAATGGATTCGAGTGAGTATTGAAACAACCGGTGGTTCCTTATTCCCTCTGCTGATAACAAAACCTTTGAACAAGGAGAAACGCTATGTAATAGGGATGCAGCTTGATTTTATAGAAGGCAAAGCGGCTTTTCTTAATACTTCTTTATACAAGAGTCTCCGTAAATCAGGTTCCGGCATTTTAGTTTTTGATTTTTGGGGGACAGGAGAAATTCGCTGGCTTGAAAAAAAAATTGATATTAACCATGACCTTTCCCGTTCCTGTCTCTGGTTAGGAAAAACCCTTATCGGGGAATGGGTAAAAAATGCGCTTCTTATGAAGGATTTTCTTTCTCAATTTGATGAGGCAATTTCTTATTCCCTGGCTGGGGTTGGAGAGGCTGGGCTGATAGCTCTTTTTTGTTCGGCATTAGAAAAATCAGTGAAAAACGTTTTTCTTGAATCCTCTCCTATGAGCTATCGATTTAGTGATCATCCAACAAAAATGTCTATGGGGATACATGTCCCCGGTATTATCCCCTGGGGAGATATATCAATGGCAGCAGCTTTAACAGAAGCCCGCCTTACTATTAAAAATCCATTAAAAATAGATGCTTCTCCATATAACGAAAATGAGCTTAAGGCGCTCGAAAAAGAAATTATTATGCTTAAAAAAAAGTGCTCTATTCCTGTCAAACCTCTAAACCTGGAATTTATTTCCTGAATTCGGCAGGAAGCACTCGATGAGACCCATGCCGGTGAAACCTATGGAGGAAATGATGGCGGAAGGATATGTAGAGAACTGGATTTGCTATAAATCCTCTGATTTCAGCGCAAAAGAGCTGACTGTATTGCCGGGCGCGTCGATCACGATAAGGGACAGCGCCCCCTATGGTTTTATAATGATGCAGGGACACGGCGGAATGGGGCAATGGAACATCGAAACACCTGCGCTGATTCATTACGGACAGCTTACGAACGATGAATTCTTTGTTAGTGAGACTGCTGCAAAAGATGGCCTGAAAATCACCAACCCCTCAACCTGTGACCCTATTGTAATGCTCAAGCATTTCGGGCCGCGGAATCCAGACCTGCCGCAGGAAGGAATACAGAATACATTGGATGTAACTTGATGCTTAGGAATTTTAAAATTTGTCAGCAGGCAAAGGAGAACAGGCATTCCTGCCTGTTTGCCTGCCGTGATC
>CAZBGF010000121.1:0-5997 GCA_964491255.1 uncultured Verrucomicrobiota bacterium | reverse complement strand
CTGCATGTAGCTGAACAAACCCGCGAACTGGGCATCAAAAGAATATACTTTTTTTCCCGCGAGGGACTCTTATTTCAGCGAATCTGGGAAAGTATGACCGGAATATTGTTTCCTGGCGAAGACACCCCGGATATCCATTATCTGCACGTCAGCCGAATCGCGTTAGCATGCACTTCCTGTGCATATCAAGGACTGACCGCATCTAATGCCCGTATTGCCTTTCTGCCGCCTCGCAACCGAGATTTCCATGATTTATGCCGTGTCTTTAATCTTTCGCTCGATCCACTCTTACCCTTTCTCAAGCGCCACGACCTGAGTCCAGAAGATTCATTGAGTCCGCTTTACCCTGATCACAAGCCGGAAATTGATTGCAAGTTCGACGACCTGCTTTCAGATGACGAATTCCAGAAAGTAGTCAAAGAACAAACCCGCCCATCCAATCGTGCGATGGAGTTGTATCTGGCCGAACAACATTTTTTTGATCAAAGTGATGTGGCCGTAATAGACATAGGCTGGCTGGGCTCAATCCAGCGTTTTCTCTATGAGTCAATTCGACACCGGAAAGATCGTCCGCGACTGCATGGATTTCTGTTCGCTGCGACACGGGGAATTGAGTATCCCACGCGGCCTGACAATTTTATTGAAGGTTGGTTCTATGATCGGAACCGATTTGATCTGGCAGGAAGCGTAATCACATACGCACTCAATATTTTTGAAGAAGCTTGTCGAGCTACTCAGCCCGGTCTGATGCGCTACCAGATGAAGGATGGCAGATGCGAACTTGTTTTCCGGCCGCAACAGGATAAGGCAGGTCTTGAAGAACAGAGGCAGAACGACTTTTATGCCCCGCTTCAGCAGGGAATATTGGATGGCGCCAGGCGGTTCGCGGAAGCAGTATTGATGTTTGATTATAAAGCCAAAGATCTAAAGCCGTGGCTCCATTATATGGCCATTAATCGCCTGGCCTTTCCGCGCTCTAATGAAGTAACCGCAACGCGCTGTCAATACCACCTTGATGATTTTGACGGTTCACATAAACCTCCGAAAGTCTTTTGCAAACGCCAGTTGTGGGATGCCACGACCCGACAGCTTAAATTCAGACCGTTTTTCAGAACGCTCTTGTATCTTCGCCACCTGGCCTTTTTACTCCGGCATTGACAAACATTTCTTGGCTGTGCTCTAATTACGATTACAGAGGTGAAAATTTATGCATCCGATATGGTATCTTAATGAGCCGTCACTGACCAAAGATAATGTAGAGCCCTCGGTTTTCAAGATCAAAGGTTGGATTGCCGGCACCGAAGATGTTGAGTATGTTAAAGCGGTCGATCAAAACGCTAACAACAAACTCATCATGGAACTTGATTTGCAACAGCGGCCTGATATAGGAGCCATACTGGAACTGACGAGCTTGTGTCTGGTGGGGTTTGAAGGGACCTGCCCTTTCGAAAAGGTTGCGGGCCGGAAGTTCATTACTATTCAGTTCGCTGTCAGCGGCCGCACTTATGAAATCATTGCCCCTGTCCATGCGGGGAAAGGGTTCCGGATAGAAAATAAATCTCTCAAACTTGAACGGCTATTGCCTTATTTAATCTGTCCGCATTGTCGCGGAGACCATCTGCTGCGCAATAAAACATCCTTGAAATGTACCGCATGCGAAAAAAATTTTACCTTCACAGCGGATCACATCGATTTTCTCACTGAACAATTTCAGGCAGACTTCAAGATTGAAGCAACGGAAAATATTTCCGAAAATGAATATGACGGACTCGCTCTCAATTACATCAACCGGTTCAAGGATGGTTTGATTCTGGATTGCGGCGCAGGACGTCGAAAAAAATATTATGAAAACGTGGTAAATTATGAAATCGTTCCATACCCCAGCACTGATGTGCTCGGAGTAGCAGAATGCATCCCATTCAAGGATAACACCTTTGACGCGGTATTCTCATTTGCCGTGCTGGAACATGTAAAAGAACCATTCGTATGCGCCGCCGAAATTGTACGCGTGCTCAAGCCCGGTGGAGTACTATACTGTCAGGTTCCATTTTTGCAGCCTTTCCACGGTTACCCTCATCATTATTACAATATGACCCAATCCGGGTTATGGAACCTTTTCTCCAAATATATGGACGTTCAACAGCTCGATGTGTTGAATTTCGGCCAGCCGATTTTTTCTCTTGTCCGGTTTCTTACTTTATACCTTGACGGACTCCCTTTACATACACGTGAACAATTTATGAATATGACCATTGGAGATCTTTTAAAGCCGCCTGTTAACTTTTTTCTTGCAGAGCCTTTTGTCACCCAGCTATCACCAAAGACGCAGCAGAATTTATCCTTCTGTAATTATTTGATTGCAAGTAAAAAACATTGTACTACTCAGGCACAAAGTGACAAAGGCACCAGCCTTCGCCCCGTCGACATTGCTCAGGGCTACGGCTTGGCAGGCAGAGGCACAAAGGGGACAAGGAAAGGAATAAAGACAAAAAGCAAATAACCATGAAAAAACAACTTGTTATCTCAAAAAATTACGATCTTTCAGACTTCCCAATAACACGAACAATGCGACAAGCTCTTAGAAACCACCTGATACCTGTCGGAAACTTCGCGGAAGGTCCGGGCGGGTACAATTTGTTAGCTCTCTTATTTGTCCATCGGCTTCCCTATCCGTTTTACTGGTTAACAGTATTCTTTGAGAAGCAAACCGAGATATTTTATCTGAAACTGGTCATATTTTTTTCCCATCTGAAAATGTAAGTGGAATAGATGAGTAGAACCATTGTAAAAAACTGGCTGATCTTATTCCTTATTATCAGTCCTTTAGTGTTTTTACTCTACTGGATTACTCAGTTTGCAGTTGACACACCATTCTGGGATGAGTGGGGAACTGTTACCTACCTGGAAAAATCATTTGATGGTTCCCTGACAATCAGTGATCTTTTTGATCAGCACAACGAAAGCCGGATTTTCTTCCCGCGCCTCATCATGGTTGGACTTGCCCGCCTTACCGGATGGAATATCTATTATGAAATTGGCGCCATCGTCCTAATGGCTTTGTTGACATTTCTGCTTCTCGCGATTCAGAGCATGCGCACAACCATAGCCTGCAGTGGGAACAGACCTCTCTGGCTCGTTATTTTCGTTTCCGCTTTGATTTTTACGGTTTTTCAATATGAATGCTGGACATTCGGTTTTACGCTAATTGGTTATATGAACATCTTCTTTACAGTTGCCGGGCTTTATCTTCTGGTATCTGCGCCTTTTTCCTGGATTCGCTTTGCATGTTCATTGCTTGCCGGCACAATAGCCACGTATTCATACGCAAATGGTGTGTGCTACTGGATCATCGGCCTGTTAACGCTTTTCCTGTGCGCGCGCGAACAACAGCCCCGAAGAATATCTCCATATATCATCTGGATCATATTTTCGGCTCTCGTGCTTGTGCCATACTTCATCGGATATGAGAAACCCGGGTTTTCCGTTTCGTTTTTATTCTTTCTCGAGAATCCCGTTGTTTTTGCCGGTTATCTGTTTTCTTTTCTTGGTGGAGCCATTGTCAACATTCCGAATATACACGCGTCTATACCCGTTGCCGTCGGGGTGATCGGTCTTCTGATTTTTCTTGGCAGCTCGCTGGCGTGTTTTTATCTATCAGGTAGGCCATTGAAATCCGTCGCCCTGTGGATTTCGCTCGGGGCATACGCGCTGATCTCCGCCCTGGCCGCAACATTAGGACGCTCTGCCTATGGCATTCACCAGGCACTTTCCAGCCGATACACGATGTTTTCCGGCTTGTTCTGGATATCGACGCTGGTGATCTCAACAGTCGTCCTTGAATACTACGGACGTCAACTCAGGCTCCGCAGCAAGGAAACCGCAAAAGGCTTAAACGACGACACCCGGAAACGAATGGAACATTACCTGCCAGGTAATGGTAAAAAGACTACGGCGGAGGTACTGTTTCTTTCCTTGAAAACCGGACTTGTTCTTTTTACTAGCCTGTGCATTGTCTTTTTTATCATATCATCCTGTTATGCAATAAAAGCATGGAAACAGCAATACATCCTTCTGCGTTCCATTAGAAATGAGTTCCTGTCGTTTCGACCAGATGAAACTTTGCTTTTACGCTCTTATCCAGTGCCGATTCCGGAGGAATGGTCAAATTTTCTAATCCGGAACAAATTAACCCTTTTTCGAGAGAAAAAGACATTCGCTGACTACCACCTGATAGATGGGCAGGCTGGTCATATCGAATCAGTGCAAGGCGATTTAATCTCAAAGAAAGTTTTTCCTGCCGGCGCGTTTAAAATTTCAGGCCGGTCCTATGACCCCGAACACCGCCAGTCAGTCCGTGCTGTCCTGCTGGTCAACAGCAATCGTCTGATTATTGCCCGGGACGACGTGACTTTTGACCGAGATGATGCTGTTGACTACCCCTCCTCAAGTTGGACTGTTTTACTTCAGGCGAAAAAATTGCCCGTAGGCGTATCAGTAATTGATATTTATGCGTTGTTTCGAGACGGATCATGTGTTGCACAGATTGGCGCGGTAAATCTTGAGAAAGTTCCACTTTCACAGATGAAGGCAACGTTACAGATTGCATTTGTTGATGAACCGGATACAATATTTGGCTATACGGATAATGTTTATCTTGACAAAACAGATTACATTCAATGTAACGGATGGGCCAGGAACCCGGCTACAGATGAACCTGGACAATGGGTCATTGTGGTTAATCAGGAAACAAATATATTAGCTTATTCCAGAATTACCGATAAACGCGAGGACGTTGCCAAACATTTCCGTAATAAACAATTACTGCTGTCAGGCTGGCATGTCGCCTTTAATAAATCCGTGCTGGGCCCCGGCGCCCATATGCTGAAATCATATCTTCTGGTACCCGACGAAAAAAAAGCATTTAGATTGAATAATGAAATACAAATTGTCGTTGAGAGATAGTGACTATTCACGTAGTCAGGCTAAACAACATGGGTGGTTACAAACATGCAGAAGAAAAAAATTCGATTAATAATTGATGATCGTTCTATAACCGTAACGAATGGAACAACCATTCTCGAAGCAGCGTCCCAACTCGGTATTGGTATTCCTGTATTATGTCATCAGGATGATTTGGAACCGTTTACATCCTGCTTTATGTGTGTGGTGGATGTAGAAGGCCGGCCAGATCCTGTGCCATCATGCAGTACAATAGCTACGGAAGACATGCGTGTTCAAACGCAGTCACAACGAATACGCGATACGCGGAAAATGGCTCTTGAGCTTTTACTATCCGATCATTGCGGCGATTGCGTTGCTCCATGCTCTTTAACATGTCCGGCAGGATGTCAGATACAGGAATTTATAAGGGCCATTGCCGAAGGACGCGAAAACGACGCGATTCAAACGATAAAAGAAACACTTCCCATACCCGGTGCATTGGGGCGGATTTGTCCGCGACCATGTGAAGCTCAATGTAGGCGGGTCCGCGTAGAAGAACCGCTGGCAATCGGCTGGCTTCACCGGTATGCAGCGGATGTGGATTCCGGTAAAGGCCGGATTTATTGTCCGAATTCGGGTTCTGACACTGGCAAGCGCGTGGCAATAGTAGGGGCCGGACCCGCGGGTATGTCAGCAGCATATTTCCTCAGGCGTATTGGTCATGCTGTTACCGTTTTTGAAGCAGAACAGGAACCGGGGGGGATGCTCAGATGGGGCATTCCTGCATATCGTCTGCCAAGGGACCAACTGGGTAATGAATTGAAGGCAATTATTGATATGGGTGTTGAGATGCGTTACGGCCATGCGCTGGGAAAAGATTTTACTCTTGATGATCTGAGAAAACAGGGTTTTAACGCTATTTTTATTGCCGTTGGTGCGCCTATTTCTTCGTCACTCCGCGCAGAAGGGGAACAGCTTCCGGGTGTGATACAAGGAATCAATTTTCTCAGTCTTGTTGCACATGAAAAAATTGTTCGGGTTGGACAGAAAGTTATG
>CAZBGF010000120.1:5318-6016 GCA_964491255.1 uncultured Verrucomicrobiota bacterium | reverse complement strand
AGCCAGCTTAGCTCAGTTGGTAGAGCAGCTGATTTGTAATCAGCAGGTCCCCGGTTCGAACCCGGGAGCTGGCTCCAGATTATGACGTTCGGATATATATACGTTCTCTACAGTTCTACATCTGGGCGCTACTACGTTGGAAGTACTAATAATCCTGCTCGTCGGTTGGCCCAACACAGGAGTAATGCGGTTGCAGCAACACGAGGCAAAGGCCCGTGGAATATAGTGAAAGTGATTCAATTTCCTACCTCAGAATTAGCCGGAAAAGCTGAATATTACCTGAAGAGACAGAAGAGCAAAAAAATCATCAAATTGATAGTCTCTGATAGATTCAAATGGCCTGAACTATTTGCTTCAGTTGCGGAAGTCCAAGTAGAGTGCCCAGAAATATTTGTGAAGTCCCCGCCCCGCGAAGCGGGATAAACCACGCTTAAAGCATGGCAAGCTTAGAGTTTACCACCCCGAAGGTTCGTGGTGGCTTGACCCGTAAAACGGAGCTTGGGAGCTGGTTCCATTCTATATGCCCGAAAATATTGGCTGAAGTGCGAGGGAAAATTCGATAAATACGTATCTTCGGAAAAAAAGTGGAGGAAGTCCAAATATTGTATTGACTTATTCTAACAGTTTGATATCATATTGATATGAAAAGAGGTGAGTATGAAGAAGAAAGCGTTTACGCTTGTTGAAGTTGTTATTTC
>CAZBGF010000120.1:0-5308 GCA_964491255.1 uncultured Verrucomicrobiota bacterium | reverse complement strand
GACGGCGTTGCTTGGTTCGTTTGTGATGGCCCGACGTGCGGTAATGATCTCTGGGAATCGCGTAAAAGCGATGCAAGATGCCAGAGAAAATATGGAGACGCTTTTGGTCTTGCCATATAATATGTCGCAATTGAATTACGGTGTGCATTCACTATCAAAGGGATTCTATAGCATTACAACAAATGCGGCATATCCATCAACTGTAAAAGATATCTCTGTAACTTTGGTATGGACCAATCCAATGAGCACTATAACATCAACAATTACTTTGAATGGTTCGCTATGTACAGAACTGCATTATTAAAGACATCCATCGTTAGGGATGGCAAGAGTAGAAACGGTTTTACACTTGTGGAAATAATGATTGCTGTTGGAATATTCTCGCTTGTCATAGCCGGAACAATCAGTGTTTTTATCATGTGTCAGAAAATGTGGCATTCATGTTCGTTGGAAATGCAGACTACGCAGGACGGCAGTCTGGCTATGGCGAAAATGGTTTACGGAATAGGAACTAACTGTGGATTGCGTACTGCGGCCAGTATTACGGTTAATGATAAGTGCGGTTATTGTCTTTCCACTAATTATCCTCTGCCAGCCAACTCGTCGGATCATGGCCTGTCGGGTGGGACTCCGAATAGAAGCTGGCGAATCACCAGTTCAAACGAGTTTGATGGTAAACACTACATTGATTACAACAGCCTTGCGAGTAACATTGTTTTCTGGCCGGATATCGGTAGTCCACCGAGCCGTGAATTGATCTGTAACTATATTTGTAATGCTGTGGTTTCCAACACAAGTGACGGTATTTTCATTACCATTGCAGTGGAACGAATTGAAGGAATGTTCAGTTCCACCAATCAGCTTAGTACATTTATCAAAATGCGAAACAATTAACTCTGGACAAGGAAATAAAAATGCCTGTAAGGAGGAAAGAAAAATGAACTGGCATGAAGATGAGCTTGTTGTGACCGGGAAACAACAGTCTGGCATTGTGCTTGTGATTGTTATTTGTTTCACAGCAATAATTGCAGTTTTATCAATGGGTATGTTGACCGAGAGCATGACACAAGTCAAAATCGCTAAACGGCAGATAAACATGGAGAAGGCTTTCTATATCTCGGAAGGCGGCGCCGAACAGGCTGTTACGTACATCCGGACTGGAGGAGCCATTCCGGGTATGATTACAGGAACAATTGGAAACGGTAAGTACGTTACCAGTATTCTGGCTATTAATCAAATGAGTGGAACAGGGGGCACTCATACAGCTTTGGGAGACATCAATATCAATCCCAACAACAGTCCTGATAATGAATTCATGCTGGTCACATCTGACGGGATAGTCCTGAACCGGGACGATCTCCATCAGGATCAATTGGACTATACCGGTGTTGCATACCTGCTTCATGTCAAACCAAAGGGAAATGGTAACCAAAACAGTCTTACTGTGGATGGTATCGCCTACACACTTAATAACAATACCGCATACACCTTTTCATCAGCCGGAATGACATTCAACCTCTACAATTCCAATCGGAATCCACAGGGAAGTGCAGTTGGACAATGGTTTATCAACATCAATGGTTTATCAGTATCAATTAACGATGGCAGTATATCAGGAACACCCGATAACTACTCGATTTTTTCGATTGGTATGGTCAATGGCGTCACCAGGGTTGTCATTCTGGAAGGTATTCATCAGCAAAGCTGGTCAAAATATGCCTTGTGGTATAATACTTCCGGAGGTGCAATCTGGATACGCAATGCTGAGAATTTTTTAGGACCTGTTCATGCTAACACCACTCTCTATTTAGACGATACACCCACTTTTCATGAACTGCTTTCTACAACAGCCGCTGGATGGGGCTCTGGAAGCGACCTTTCCGGTGTTACTTTCATGCAATCTTATGAGTTTAACGCGGCTTTTCAATCAATGGCTTCCATCAATTTTACAAACACAGCCGAGGACAATTGTTTGAGAGATTCTGCCAGTCTGATCATAACAGGGGAAACATACGTGACTTTATCCGGATCGAACGTGTTGATTTCAAACAGCAACAGAGGATGGAGCGATTATAATTGTACGACCGGTATACCAGGTTTTATGTCAACAGGAGAACTGGTTTATGTTGAAACAGGAGGCGGCCAGAACGGAAATCTGACTTTAGGAGGAAATCTTGACGGACGACTCACTTTTGCAGTGGATAATAATATATATATTACGAATCATACCACGTACGCAGTTCATCCTACCAATGATTCGGATGACGCCCTTGGATTGATTGCCGGAAATGACGTGGTGGTCTCGACTCTCGCGCCGGATAACTTGAATATTTTTGCTCATATTATCGCCGCTTGTTCAATAGCATCATATTCTCATGGTTTCTTCGTTCAAAATTATGCATCTCGCCACGACTCTGGTAATCTCAATGTCTATGGCGGTATAGTTGAATACACACGGGGTGCCGTGGGTACTAGCGGATGGTGGGGGGGGCACACAGGCTATTACAAACAATACCAATATGACACACGATTTCTCTCTGATCCGCCACCATACTATCCGCAAATTGCTGACGAATACCTCTGGAGCGCATGGAGAGACAAAGCGCCTTAATTATGGATAATTCAAGATCAATCTGGATGTGGCGAGCCACTTTTATATTTGCGGCCGTTCTCATTGTTGGCATGGTAATTCTTTCCGTTCGCTCCATTTCACACGCCTTGAGGGAGCCGGAAAAGACTGAAACAGTCACAACATCGGAACCTGAGGAACAGGTGATTACTCATTCTCGACCCAGTCCTCTCCCCTCCACCCTTACATCCATTACGACTATTACGCCTCCTGCCAAACCGCATCGCCAGAAGAAACATGATTTTTCAACGGATTTTGAAACGATCAAGCAGCAAGAGGAAAACGTTAAGGCTACTGCGGAAAGTCTGCGACGATATGCTAAAGAGCATCCTGAAGATAAAAATGCGTTGTCTGAAGAGGAAATTAAGAGAATAGAACAATCGGGATCCCTTATCCAGTAAGATAAGCTGTAACAGTTCGTGGCTGGTAACTCAGGTGCAAAGGCACTAAGGCACTAAGTTTATTTATCTCTCAGGTATTCCCGCTCAAAGTCAACAAAACGTTTGGTTTGCGATGTTAATCCAAAAGCTTTTTCTTGGGGATATGCCGTTGTGCACCGATAAATCTCCGTAACAAAACGCATCGCCTTTTGCCAAACAATCAGATCTCTATACATTTTCATTGTTTGCTTTGTGCCTCTGTGCCTTTGTCCCTTTGTGCCTACCTTATAGTTGCCTTTTGACTTGCATAGTTCATCATGGCCGGGTAGAATCCACCTTAATACCTTAATACATGACAGCCAAAAAACACTGAACCCACCATATTTTATCCATTAACGCATATGAGAAATATGATAAGAGAGGACAAAAGACATACATGAGCACAATTGGAATCATCGGATACGGATATGTTGGCCATTCGGTGGAGTATGGGTTTGTGGATTATGACCGGCAACGTGGTTTTGAACCGAAACACAAGGCCTTGATTTATGATAAATATAAAAAAATGCAGAATCTGAGTGATGTTCTGGAGGAGAGTGATATCATTTTTGTTTGTCTTCCTACTCCATATGACGAAGACCACCTGCGTATTGATCTTTCTATTTATGATGATGTGATGTCGGAAATATGTCCGAAAATCGCGGCTAAGGGCAAAGTTATTGTTATTAAATCAACAGTGGTTCCGGGAACGACCAGGCGATATGCCGAAATGTATCCGGAAGTGCCGTTTTCCATGAATCCGGAATTTTTGACCGAAGCCAATTACCTGCAGGATTTTGTTAATCCCGACCGCATTGTGATTGGCGCTGATAATGATTGGGCGGCTCAAAAAGTGATTGATTTGTATCGTACATGTTTTCCTTCAGCCACTATTATCCGCATGAGTACGGTAGCGGCTGAAATTGTCAAGTATCAGGCCAATGTTATGCTTGCCGTGAAGGTGGCTTTATCTAATGTGTTTTATGATATATGTCACGCAGAAAATGTGAATTACGATGATATAAAAAAAGCTGTAGCCCTGGACAAACGTATTGGAGACAGTCATCTGGATGTAACTTCTGAACGAGGATTTGGAGGAAAATGTTTTCCAAAGGACCTTGGAGCCATCATTGGATGTTGCCGTGAACTGGGAGTTGATGCCAGGGTTTTGGAAGAAATTCATGCTTATAATCTCCGAATCCGGAAAGTTCATGACTGGCACGAGATTGCAGGCGCCACTGTAGGCGGACGGATTTACAAGAAAAAATGAGCTTGAATACAAAACCAAAGCTTTCTGTAGTTATTCCGACGCTTGGACGGTCTATTCTGCTGAGAACAGTCCAATCTCTGGCAGTGACTGACATGGCCGATGAATTAGATGTGATCATTGCCGGCCATATTCAGAATGAGACATTGCTCAATCAAATCAACCTGATATCGGCTGTTTTTGCATCCTTTAAAATGTTGTCCATATCGTTTTCATCTGGCGATTCTAGTAATAAAAAAAATGCCGGGTTAGCTGAAGCCAGCACTGAGATTGTGGCTTTTCTCGATGATGATGTGCATGTCGCTCATGATTGGCCTCAGTTCGTACTCAAATCATTTGAAAAACCAGAAGTGGGAATGGTTAGTGGGCCGAGTCTTGTGCCGGATGACCTGCCTGTTATGGCTCGTTTATCGGGAATGGCTCTTGCTTCAAGCGCCGCCGGCTATGTATCAGAGCGCTACTGGAAAGGTCAGGCAGGAGAACGGATCATCAAATGGTCACGCATTATTGGATGTAATATGGCATTTCGAAAGTCGGTTATCAAGCAGATTGGCGCGTTTGACCCGAAATTCTGGCCGGGTGAAGAAATGGTTGTAGCTTATCAAGTGTATAAGCGGGGCTATCTTATTGTTTTTCAGCCTGACGCATGGGTCTATCACTATCCGCGCGCGACTTTGTGGGGCTTTGTTCGTCAAATATTCGGATATGGCGCAACCAGGATCCGATTGAATCGTGAAGGCCTGGAGTTTGAGCCTATGACGATTATGCCTGCTCTCTGGGTTGCATCTCTCTGCTTTCTTGGCATTGGCGCCTTGTTTTGTCGCTTTTTGTATTATTTATTCGTCCTCGAAATTCTGCTGTATCTTGTGTTTGATATCGGAGTGACACTGATGACGATTGTAAAAACAAAGAAACCAATAAACTTACTGCTGGTTTTTATCATTCCTATTATGCATATCTGTTATGGAATAGCTGAGTGGTTCGAGCTTTGTT
>CAZBGF010000119.1:0-6047 GCA_964491255.1 uncultured Verrucomicrobiota bacterium | reverse complement strand
TTTCTGCTTTGTGCCTGAGTAGTTATATGCATTCTTAAGTTTCAAGACCTTTTCGAATGGGGCCTATCTACCTTATCAGTTATCAGTCATTGTCCATATACCGCTTGCTGAAGAGCCTGACGCATCTTTTCGACTGGCGCATCACGGCCTGTCCAGATAGAAAAGGAAAGGATTCCCTGAGAAAGAAGCATATTCAGCCCGTTAGCTGTCTGCGCGCCGCTTTTTCGCGCCGCTTTCATCAGTTCGGTTTCTGGAAACATATAAATTAAATCATACAGTTTTTGCCCGGCGCGAAAGGCATCCGAACCGAGAAGCGGCGTATCGTCTTGACGCAAACCCACAGGCGTCGCGTGCACCACGAGGTCAGACTCCAGGCTTGCTTTAGTCCACAAGGTCCGCTCAGGTCCAACTGACTGAATTCGTGTTTTACAAGGCAGAGACACTATTTCAGCTTCGAGCTTCTCGACGCGAGCCATGTCACAATCCGACAGCAGTATTCGGTCCGCCCCGGCCATTGCGCAGGCAACGGAAACGGCGCGCCCCGCCCCTCCACAGCCCAATACAAAAATGGAAAGCTTGTCAACATTCAAACCAAAATCTTCTTTGATCCCACGCAGAAACCCATCACCATCAGTGCTGTATCCTTCCAACCCGCCAGGAGTCATCTTCACGGTATTGACCGATCCAAGCAATTTTGCTGATTCGTCCAACTGTACAATTCCTCTGAACGCCACTTCCTTAAGAGGAACAGTCAAATTCAAACCGCAAAATCCAATATCACCCATAACAGAGAGCGAATCCATAAGTCTATCCGGATGCACATCAAATGCCAGATACACAGCGTCCATACCCAACGACTCAAAAGCTGTATTATGCATTACCGGTGACAGGGAATGTGCGATGGGGTGTCCCAGCACGGCAAAAGATTTTGTTCTCGGAGAAATCATTTTTTACTTGTTTTTTTCTTACTGCGTTTCATATCACGTTTAACGGAATGAAGCGCCAGGAATCGGTTAACACAACTTAAATAAGCAATAGCGCTGGCCTGGACAACATCAGTGCTTGCCGCTTTGCCGTTAATTTCTTCCGTTCCAAAAGCCGCCCGGATACTGACTTCACCCTGGGCATCTTTTCCGATTGTTACTGCCTGGATGTTATACTCAAGAAGCTTGCCTTGTATTCCCGTAATCCTGTCGATGGTTTTCAAGGCTGCATCCACCGGCCCATCACCGCACGCAGCGTCCTGTATCACTTCATTACCTTTCTTCAGGCGTACGGTTGCGGTAGGCACTGTTTTGGTGCCTGTCGATACATGGAGATAATCCAGAACATAGACAGCGTCAACTTCCTCCATTTCATCACGCGCAATGGTCGCAAGATCGTCATCATATACATTTTTTTTCTTATCCGCCAGTTCAACAAACCGTTTATAGGCGCATTCCAGTTCATGCGGTTTCATCTTAAATCCCATTTTTGACAAACGATCCATAATAGCATGGCGGCCGGAATGCTTACCCAGAACCAATTGCGAACCATCAATGCCAATATCTTCAGGCCGCATGATCTCATATGTAGAGCGTTTCTTAAGAATTCCGTCCTGATGAATACCGGCTTCATGCGCAAACGCGTTTGCACCCACAATCGCCTTGTTTCTCTGCACTGTCATTCCTGTTAAGCGGCTGACCAGGCGACTGGCCTTATGTAACTCGCGAGTACGAATTCCGGTAGAAAGATGAAACATATCTTCCCGGGTGCGAATAGCCATCACAATTTCCTCCAAGGCGCAGTTACCGGCGCGCTCGCCCAGCCCATTGATCGTGCATTCCACACCCCGTGCACCATTCTGAATCGCGGCCAGGGAATTGGCCACAGCCAGTCCCAGATCATTATGGCAGTGCACGTTGATAACAGCATGATCGATATTCGGCACGTTTTCAAATAGATCTGCGATAAGTGTGCCAAACTGTGACGGTACAGCGTAACCAACCGTGTCGGGAATATTGACAGTGACAGCGCCGGCGTCAATCACGGCACGCGTTACTTCAGCCAAAAAATTTAACTCTGTACGCGAAGCATCTTCAGGGCTGAATTCAACATCATCACAGAATTTTCGAGCATAGCTGACTGATGCGACTGCCTGTTTCAGAATCTGTGCTTTATCTTTTTTCAGCTTGAACTGCCGATGAATTTTGGATGTTGCAAGAAACACATGAATACGGGCTTTCTTCCCCGCAGGCTCCACGGCTTCTGCACAGCGTTCAATATCCTTGTTCAAGCACCGGGCTAATCCTGCAATACGCGGCCCTTTAATGGTTTTTGCTATCTGCCGAACCGATTGAAAATCACCGGGTGACGCAATTGGGAATCCTGCTTCGATAATATCCACCTTCAAGCGCGCCAATTGCCGGGCGATTTCCATTTTCTCGCGATGATTCAAACTTGCCCCGGGGCACTGTTCTCCATCCCGCAGTGTTGTATCAAATATCAGAACACGATCTTTTTTCATATTTGTCCTTTGTTAGTTGTCTGTCGTCCGTAATTCGCATCTCGAATTTGGAATTCCACGTCGGGACGACATGGAGGAACTCGGAGTATTCTATTTCGTGTTCTCTGTTCCTCCTCTCCGGCAGCCGCCGGATTCACGTTTCACGAATAATTCTTCACGCTCTTCAATCATCAACCATTTAGCTCGCCATTATTCACTTTTTTAACGGCAATAGCGCCTGTCCTGGAAATATCCAGAATGCCGTTCGGCTTTACGAGTTCAAGAAAATTATTCACTTCGTCTTTATCACCAGCCATCTGAATGGTTAAAGACTTGTTTTGTGCAACAATAATCCGGGCGTGAAAAAGAGAAGTTAATTCAATCACATCTGACCGGTTTTTCGGTGTCGTCATCACTTTCACAAGCACAAGCTCACGGTTAGTAAACTTTTCCTTAGTGAGATCATTCACCTTGATAACATCAACGAGCTTATTCAATTGTTTGGTGACCTGCTCAAGCATCCGATCGTCTCCAGGCACTACCATGGTAATCCGGGACATAGCCGGATCCTGGGTGGGAGCCACATTGAGACTATGAATATTGTATCCGCGCCCGGAAATCAAGCCGATAATACGCGCTAGAACCCCGGGTTGATTTTCTACAACAGCCGAAATAATATGTTTCATTTTTGTCCTTTGTCCTTTGTTAGTAGTCAGTTGTCAGTTGTTTTGATAACTTCCTTATCCGAATCATTCAGCAAAATTCGCGCCCATGCTGTCTGCGGTCTAAACAATTGACTGCCCCACCGTTTCCTTTGCAAAGCGGTTTCACGAAACTACTGCTCTGTATTCTATATTTCACCAGCCATTTTTTCTGATAATTGGTAGAATCCAAAGATTTTCACAATATGCTTTACCCACTTTAAGCAGCAACTGACCACTGACAATTGACAACATTGTCCATTATGCAATACTATGCATCATTTCGGTCAATGATGCTCCGGCAGGCACCATAGGATAGACGTTTGCTTCTTTTTCCACGATACATTCCACCACGACCGGACGATTGGATTCAAAAGCCTGCTCCAGTGTGGGCACGACTTCCTTCCTGGTCTTTGCACGCAAACCAAGAGCGCCATGTGCTTCCGCCAGCTTGACAAAATCCGGCAGGTATTTTTTATCCGCTACTTTCCGGATTTTTTCCATTTTTGACCTATCGGTCTGTCCAAGGATAGTCGCGGAATATTCCTTGTCATAGAACATTTCCTGCCATTGGCGCACCATACCCAGACAGCCATTATTCAGAATTACCACCTTGATCGGAATATTGTGTTCAACGGCAACGACCATCTCCTGAAAATTCATCTGGGCGCTTCCATCTCCGGCAATATCCACAACGATCTTGTCACGCCGCCCGAGCTGCGCCCCGATAGCCGCGGGTATCCCGTAACCCATAGTCCCAAGCCCACCCGATGAAAGAAAGGTACGCGGCTGAGTATACTGATAAAAGTGGGCCGCCCACATCTGGTTCTGACCGACCTCGGTCACGATAATGGCATCGCCGCCGGTGATCTTATCAATCTGTTCAATCACATATTGCGGCATGAGTTTAGAATTATCCGAGTCATATTTCAACGGATGTTTTTGCTTCCATTTTGCCAGTTTGGCAAGCCATTTTTCGCGGTCAATGATTTTTATCAGAGGACTCAGTTCAGTTAAAACCTGTTTGACATCCCCGACAACCGGAATATCAGCAGAAACATTTTTGGATATCGCTGTTGGATCAATATCAATATGTGCAATCAGCGCATCGGGTGCAAAATCGGAAAGCTTGCCAGTTACGCGGTCATCAAAGCGAGCTCCCGCGGAAATCAACAGATCACACTCCTGCGTAGCATAATTGGCCGTCACACTGCCGTGCATACCCAACATGTAAAGCGCGAGAGGGTCTGTTTCAGGAAAAGCGCCCAGGCCCATAAGAGTTGTGGTCACTGGAATTTTCGCCTTTTGAGCTAATCGGGTCAACTCTTCAGACGCATTGCCCAGAATAACGCCGCCGCCAACATACAATAGAGGTTTCTTGGATTTATTAATTGCGTCCGCTAATTTCGCAATTTGTTTCGGATGGCCAACCGTTGTGGGGTGATAACCTCGAATATCCACATCATCCGGTGTCGGAACGCTCGTTTTAGCCCGTTGCAAATCTTTTGGGAAATCAATGAGAACAGGGCCCGGCCTTCCAGTGCCGGCAATATAAAATGCTTCCGCAATAATCCGCGGTATATCATCAACATTGCGCACCAGATAATTATGTTTGGTAACCGGCCGTGAAATTCCCGTTGTATCAGCTTCCTGAAACGCGTCATTCCCTATCATTGATGATGGTACTTGCCCCGAAATACACACCATTGGTATTGAATCCATATAAGCAGTAGCCAAGCCGGTTATCGCGTTCGTTGCACCCGGCCCTGATGTGACCAGGCAGCATCCAACACGACCGGTTGCCCGGGCATAGCCATCGGCCATATGAGCCGCACCTTGCTCATGGCGCGCCAGAATGAATTCGAACGGAGCATGACATAACTTCTGAAAAATATCCAGTACGGCTCCGCCGGGCAGGCCGAAAATCGTCTGGACGCCTGCCTTTTTCAACCCGTCAATCAAACACTCTACACCGGTTCTCATATTTGGTCTCCTTTTTTGATTCAAACAAAAAAACCCACCGTTTTTTCACGGCGGGTTTCATGCTCATTTTCGTGGCATCGCGGCTTCAACCATGCCTTTGCCCCACCGTGAAGCGGAAGCCGCTAACAAGATGCAATACAAGTACCCTGATGCCTGTAATGCCTGCATCTGTTATATTCACGATGAAACGAATTATTTTCATAAACGAATACTTTACGCGTATATATCAAATTGTCAACACCATTTTGTAAAATTTGTCATAAATCAAAATCTTTTTAGCCACGGATTTATTTTGAGTAGCATAGCCGCCACGTTAGTCCGGCATCTGCCGGACCAAGTGGCCACTTGTTTTGCGCCGAGGCAACCAAGAAAGACTTTTTCACAGAAGGTCGCAAAGGACGCAAAGAAACAAGAAAACTTGGGTAAATAGTCAATGAATCACATGTTGGTGCGCCACATGCAGGCTAAAGCCTGAACTCCGAACGCTTGACGGCGCTGTTTCCAGTGTTTGGAGTACAAGCTTCAGCTTGTTTCTCCGAGAAGCGTACGTGGTTCACTGACTATTTACAAATTAGGCCCCGAAACGGGGCAACTTCAACGACGCCCCAGCTGAGTGGGGCGGCTACATGCTTGTGCAAACTGTAGCCGTGTTTTGAAAAGCCTATGCATCAAGTTTACCTCCCTGAATGTTCGGGGCGTGCGAGAGATATTTAAAAATTGTCTTTGGATGGCTTGATGGATATCATATGTGTATTATTCTAAATTGCGTTGTCTAAATGTCAATTAACTGAATTATCTGGGTTAAAGATAACTATTCAGATTGTTTAGGCCGACTACTTGAGTAGGTCGGAAGGTTAGAAGGCCTGGATGATCTTAAG
>CAZBGF010000118.1:0-6160 GCA_964491255.1 uncultured Verrucomicrobiota bacterium | reverse complement strand
TAGCTCCTTAAGCTTCGATTGTTTGACTAAATGAGTCGAACAATTCAGCCGGTGGTTTAAGGCAAAGAAGATAAGAATTTCTGACAGCCTGCCCGTGGGACCGCCCTGCGGCCAGGGAATTAACAAAATGGACAAAATAATACGGGAGAAAAGCAAAGGAAAATTCTGTTTATTCTGCCGTGCCCGGCGAAGCCTGAGTTCATTCTGTCAAATAAATTTCAAATATCTTTGGTTAGATATTAACCCGCTTTTGCAGGAGGGGGTAGTCCTTCGACATTCGGATTTGAGAGCGTATAACCTTTTTGAGTAAGCTCTAAAACGAGTGAATCAGAAAACCGGATCTCGGTTTTGGCGCGAACCACGTACTTTTTGGCGGCATGATTTGACTGTCATCCGCAACAGCCATGATCTGGTTAACTGATATTGGAAACATGGAAAACGCCACCGCTGCCTTCCCGGAATCAACTCTTCTTTCCAGTTCACCTGGGCCTTGATTGCCATCAATGAATTCAATACGGGGATCGCTTTTTGGATCATGGATATCAAGAACGGGTTCGAGCAAGTGGTTTTGAAGAATGTCTACGTCAAGAGAGTGAATGCAGTCAGAAGTTGATCCCGTGAAATTGACGCACAGGTCATACCATTTTTTGCCAACGTACATGCTGATATGACCTGCCTGTGTTGGTGAAGGATTCGCATTGGCCGCCACGTTGAATCGTGAACGGACAGCTTCAAGATATGTCTGAACTGTTTTTCCGTTTAAATCTCGAATAGAACGATTATATGGCAAGATGCGAAGCTGGTTTGCAGGAAACAATATTGACAGGAACCAGTTATATTCTTTCTGGCGGGTTGGCTGTGAAGCACGGATTTCATTTGCCACTCTCACGGCACTGGCCGCTCGATGATGTCCATCAGCAATATAACAGACCTGCACTGCTTGAAATGCTTGAACGATCCGTTGGCTTTCCCTTATTTTCCAAATCGTGTGCCGGACATTATCAGATAATGTCAGATCGTATAACGGCTTTTCGGTTTCAATATTTTGAGTTATCTGATCAATGTCCGGACGATCCCGATACATCAGAAAAACCGGTTCAGCGTGGGCGTTGAGCTGCATTATGTGGCGGGTGCGATCGGTTTCTTTTTCATTTCGTGTTTTCTCGTGTTTCTTGATGATATCCTTTTCGTAATCGTCAACATGACAGCAGGCAACAATACCTTGCTGGGAATGAGATCCTTTTTGTAAACGGTAAAGATAAAGGCACGGCTCCGTTTCCCGAATTAGAATACCTCTGTTCTGTAAAAATTGCAGGTTATCCGCCGCTTTTTTATAAACCGCTTCGGTATATGGATCGATCTCCGAAGACAGGTCAATTTCTGAACGGATGACATGCAAAAAGCTTAAAGGATTGTTCAAAGCCAGAACAGCCGCTTCGGAGCGGTCGACCGTGTCATATGGTACGCTGACCACCTGGCTGGCATAGGATTCCATAGGGCGTAATGTTTGGAATGGTTTAATCTGTATCATGATGTCCTTTTGTCCGTTGTCAGTGGTCAGTTGTCAGTGGTCAGAATTGACGGGAACCGATAGTCCTGAGATATATCTACAAAGCATAACAACACTCAGGTCTCAGCATTTTTTTTACAACTGACTACTGATGATAACTGACCATTGACTTCAATTAGGCCCACTCGATAAGAATCGGGGGGCAACTCTGTTTCCGTCCGACAGGGTGAACCCTTCCGCCTTCGCGGCACGGCATAGCGCCGCTTCGGCACGACGACGGCCGGGTGAGCCGCTCTTTTTCATCAAACAACTCGGCAGAGACCCGCCGTCGCCAAGGCTATGGCGGGCAGGCAATCTTTTTATACCCTATTTTGAAATTCCTATACATTCAATTAAAATTTCGTGCTATTTTACTCAAATCGTGTTAAGGTTCCAGAAAAAATACTAAAAAAAATCGATTTTATTGACAGATTGATTGGTACGATGCAAGAAAATTATCCATTCGAAGAAATTGAACCGAAATGGCAGGCGTATTGGAAGAGTGGAAAATTTTTCCATGCCGATTTGAGCAAGGCTGACCGGAAATATTACTGTCTCGTGATGTTTCCTTATCCTTCCGCCGCCCTTCATGTGGGGCATGGCCGGACTTATATCATTGGAGACTCCGTTGCTCGTTATAAGAAAATGCAGGGGTTCAATGTATTAACACCAATGGGATGGGATGCGTTTGGATTACCGGCTGAAAATGCGGCTATCAAGACGGGGACACATCCGAAAGTCACAACGCTGAAGCATATTGCTGTGATGAAAAAGCAGTTTAATTCGTGGGGTGTCTGTTATGACTGGGACAGAGAAGTAACAACGTGTTTGCCGGATTATTATAAATGGACACAGTGGTTATTTCTTAAATTGTTCGAACGTGGGTTAGCATATAAGGATAGCGCTTCGGTGAACTGGTGTCCTTCATGCTCGACCGTTCTGGCTAATGAGCAGGTGATTCACGGCAAGTGTGAACGGTGTGACTCCGATGTTCAGGAAAAGAATCTGGAACAGTGGTTTTTCAGGATTACAGATTATGCTCAGCGTCTGTTGGATGATCTGGATAAATTAGATGGTTGGCCGGAACGAGTCAAAATCATGCAGAAGAATTGGATCGGCCGCAGTGATGGTGCTCGTATCGAGTTTCCTCTGGTTCCGCACCGGGATGGAAGAGAGGATACCAGTAACGCTATTCCCTGTTTTACCACGCGTGTTGATACAATCTTTGGCTGTACGTATATGGTTCTGGCCCCGGAATATCCTGGACTTCCAGCTATGGTGAAAGGCCTGAACGAAGAGGCCGCTGTCATGGCATTCATCTCGCAGGCGAAAAAGCTTACCTCGATTGACCGGATGGCGGATGAGAAGGAGAAAAACGGCGTTTTCACGGGCCGGTATGTTATCAATCCTTTTAATGGCCAGTCCATTCCTTTATGGGTTGGAGATTACGTGCTGATGAGTTATGGAACGGGGGCTGTAATGGCTGTTCCAGCTCATGATACTCGTGATTGGGCATTCGCGAAAAAATACGGACTGCTCATCAGGCTTTCCATTCAGAATTCAGAGCGTTCTCTCAAGCTCGAAACCATGAACGACGCATATTGCGATGACGGTTTTACATGTGATTCCAAATCATTTTCCAACCTGACCAGTGCTGAAGCGCGGGACAAGTTGACAGATTATGCCGCAAAGAAAAAGTTTGGAGATGCAATGCGCCATTATCGTCTGCGCGATTGGCTGATCAGCCGTCAGCGATACTGGGGAACGCCTATTCCCATAATTTATTGTAAGGACTGCGGCATTGTCCCTGTGCCTGAAGAAGACCTTCCCGTGGTTTTGCCGCACCAGGTTGACTTTAAACTCACAAATGAATCTCCTCTATCCGGTTGCCCGGAGTTTATGAACGTTAAATGTCCGAAGTGCGGCAAACCCGCTCGCCGCGAAAAAGACACCATGGACACTTTTGTTGACTCAAGCTGGTATTTTCTGAGGTATGTTTCATCAACAGATGATCAGCATGCGATTAACGCTGAGATTTGTAATCGCTGGATGCCTGTGGATCAGTATACAGGGGGAATTGAACATGCTATTCTGCATCTCATGTATGCCCGGTTTTTCACGAAAGTAATATACGATATGGGGTTCATTGCGTTTGATGAACCCTTTGCTCATCTTTTTACGCAGGGAATGATTTGCAAGCGTAGCGAACATGATGGCCAGATGTATAAAATGTCGAAATCTAAAGGGAATGTAGTCAGTCCTGATGATTTGATCCGTGAATATGGGGCTGATACGATCAGATTATATACGCTGTTTATTAGTCCACCTGAAAAAGACGCTGAATGGGACGATCGCGGGATTGAAGGAGCATTTCGCTTTCTCAAGCGCCTGTGGCGGCACGTTTATGAACACCGTGATTTACTTCATCCAGCAAGCTCAATCAAGCCGGATATATCCGCGATGAATGTTGAAGAACGTAACCTGTTGCGGAAAACGCACGAAACCATTGAGCGAGTCACCAGTGACATGGAGGGCGATTTTCATTTTAATACGGCAATTGCTCAAATCATGGAACTGATGAACGCAGTTGACGCGTTTGATATTGAGTCCCGTTCCGGCAATCAGTCGCAGTTCGTTTATCGCAAGTCTGTCGAGACCATAGTCCTCATGATTTCTCCATTTGCTCCGCATATCGCCGAAGAATTGTGGGTGGAGTTAGGGAATGAACAAGGTATTCTGAAGGCGCAATGGCCAGTCGCGGATAAGGCGGCACTTGAACGTGATCAGGTTGAAGTAGCTATTCAAGTGAACGGAAAAGTTCGGAGCACGATGACAACAGCTCCTGGACTGGACAGAAAATCAATGGAAAATTCTGTCCTTGAGCATCCAGCCATTTTAAAATGGATCGAAAATAAAGAAGTAGTGAAAATTATTATCGTTCCGGATAAACTGGCAAATATTGTGGTGCGCAATAGAGCTGAAAGCGTTAAAAAATGATTTTAAAGAACTGGTTCAAAGCAACGTTGTCATTCCCTGTCTTGATTCAGGCGTGGTTTTCCCTGACTTCCCGTGAACGCATGTCGCTTTTCGTGATTCTTGGTTTGATTATTCTTGGGCTCTGTACGCGATATTGGTGCCTGTGTCATGAAAAAGCTGATATTTATCCAGGGCCGGAGATCAGACGACTAATGACGGCTGACCTCTATTGTCTGTCTTCTGACCTCTGTCATCCGTCCTCTGACTTTCACGTCGCCGCCTTGCGGCAAGTGACCACTTAGCTCGACCTTGCTTCGGGCCGATGTAGCTGATCTCTGTCTTTAACGGGGATGTAATGCCGTTCCCGTTTTCCTTCGTATATCTGGCGTGGCCGGACAATTTTGGCAGCATCAGTGTGAATCATTTCACGCCACTGGGCCAGCCACCCCGGGATCCGGCCAATGGCAAACAAGACAGTGAACATATCATTTGGAATGCCTACGGCTTTCAAGATCAGGCCGGAATAGAAATCAACATTAGGATACAAATTCCGCTCAAGGAAGTAATCATCAGATAATGCCCGTTCTTCGATTTGCAGGGCAATATCAAAGAGGGGGCTGATTGCGTTCTTTTCAATAAGCTGATGGCACATTTTCTTGAGAATTTTTGCGCGCGGATCGAAGCTCTTATAAACCCGATGTCCAAAGCCCATGAGACGTTTTCGACTGCCTTTATTTTTTGCCCGTTCAATAAAGTCATTGCTGTTGTCGCCAGTGGCCAGGATATGTTCGAGCATATTAATGACTTCCTGATTGGCGCCGCCATGCTTCGGGCCCCAGAGCGCGGCAATGCCGGCCGAAATAACAGAGTAGATATTGGCCATGCTCGATCCGGCAATTCGTACGGTTGATGCACTGCAGTTTTGTTCATGATCAGCATGCAGGATGAGAAACAATTCGACGGCTCGAACAATTGTGGGATCCTGATGGTAATTTTTCACGGGCGACGAGAACATCATGTTCAGAAAGTTTTCGACGTATTTCAATTTGATTGAGGGATAAACCACTGGTTCCCCGATAAACTTTTTATATGAAAAAGCGGCAATCGTGCGGACCTGCGAAATTAGATTGGCCATGAATTGTTCTGCTGCTTGTCGATTCATCATGTCAGGTGCCGGATAAAATGTTGAAAGGGAGGTGATCATGGTCGAAAGAATTCCCATTGGATGAGCTTGATTGGGAAACGCGAGAAAGAAATGCCGCATATCCTCGTGAATTAATGATGACTGATTGAGACGGTTAGAGAAAACGGCAAGTGCCTTTTTTGTCGGTAATTCTCCATGAATCAGTAAGTAGGCTGTTTCGACGAAAGTGGATTTTTCAGCCAGTTCTTCAATCGGGTATCCTCGGTAAAGCAGTATGCCTTTAGCGCCGTCAATAAACGTAATTTTACTTTTACAAGCGCCGGTATTTCCCATGCTGGAGTCAAGAGTGATCAAACCGGTTTTTTCGCGTAGGTGTGAAATGTCAATGGCCGTTTCATTTTTAGTTCCCTTGACAAGAGGGAATGTGTATTCTTTTTTTCCAATAACCAGTTTAGCTTTTTTAGTAATGATAAACTCCCTTCATACCCATT
>CAZBGF010000117.1:3711-6171 GCA_964491255.1 uncultured Verrucomicrobiota bacterium | reverse complement strand
AAATCATTTCGCTCCAAAGCATTAACCGTCTTCATCTGCGTTCAACTGCACAATCTGGGTTCAAAGATGACCAAGTCAAAGTGACTGTCAGGCTGAGTTGGTCAAGTATCGAGTTCTTTAAGAAAGAAGCCAAGCGACATCGTACTACGCCGGCTGACCATATCGTTTCACAAAGAGGATGAATTATCCGACACCGGCTCAGACGAATTGGATTTAAGCTGAAGAAAATCCGCGATATTGAAATCCTGAAGCGCTTCCGATGTTCCTGCGTCGATTCTTTCCAGAACCTGTCCGATCTTCGGACTCAATCGGTCCAGCCCAAGGCTTTGTGCTGAGGATCCGGATTGAAAAATAATATTCATCACATCCTTGACCTTGATCATATCCGGAACCTTTGCCAGAACAAAACAACCGTTACTGTCCGCGACCGCGATCAGCAGATCGGCCTTTATCAATTCTTCAACCACTTCATTGATTAGCCGCACGGGTACTACGTATTCTCGCGCGTATGAGGAAATCTCGAAACGGGGAACATCATTCATCATGGCTCGGGCGGCATAGGATGTAATGGACAGCGCCAGCATCATCCTTGACTGCGCGCTGGCGTCATGTGCCCGTTGTTCCATGTTATAGGTTGAATGATTTTGCAGGGCAAATCCTATCTCGGCGCCCAGAAGCACGATATGCCAGGAGATATAGAGCCAAAACAGAAAGATCAAAACCGATGCCATTGTTGCATAAATAGCATTGTAGTGGCTGATGCCAATCTGAAAATTGATATATAACCATTGCCAGCCGATCCATAAGGAACCGCCTGTTATACCGCTGACAATCGCCGGCCCGGCATGCACTCGGGTGTTTGGCATGTATTTATACAAAAAGATAAATGCAATCCAGGTCGCAAATAAAGGCGTTAATGACAGAAACCAGGAGAAAAAAAATTGCACATAACCGAATCGTTCCTGAATAAAACTGGATATACCCTGACTCATGAACGTGGCATTAAGTGTCGTGGCAGCGATAACGAGCAATGGCACCACCATCAGGATACTTAAATAATCTGAAATCTTACGCAGTAAATGTCTGGAGGTATGAACGCCCCAAACTCGATTAAATGACCATTCGACACGGCCAAGCATCTGGATAACGAAAACCAACAGAAGTACCAGACCAATCCCGCCAAGTCTGGTAAAATTTGTGTTTCTGACATAGTTCAATATATCAGAAACAAATGCTTGAAACTGCTCTGGCATCATTGCCATTGACTGGACGATTTTTTGTTCGGCAATCTCGCCGGCTCCCAGTCCTCTCAAGACTGCCAGGCCCAAGGCCAGAATTGGAACAATTGCCATCAGAGACGTATAGGTAAGAGCTGCCGCATGAAGCTGGCATTCATTGTCTCTGAACCCATTGAACACCAGGTGAATAACCCTGGCGACATTGATTCCGAACCGTTTGAGTCGGGGAATCGAGCTGAGTTCAATATCCCATATTTCATCAGACAGAAATCGAGATATGCGATGAAGTGTTTGATTTTCTGGATTCATTGTTAATTTTCAACAATATGCGGCTTAGCCATAATAATTTCACCAGTCAAGCTTGCCACAGGCGCAAGGCAGTAATGAGACAGCTGTATAAGCATACCGCAACTCATTGCTAACGAAGCGAATGAGGCAAGATCGTCTGGCCTTTTGGTGAACAATGACGAATCTTGTCCGAAAAATCCGTACAGGTAGGTCAGGCATTCCTTCCTGACATGGTCGGCCAAGAATGGCCAACCTCCTCCGATGTATAACTTATAAATATTTTTCGTCATTGTTCATGAAATATGCGGCTTAGCCATCAGCCAGGCAACTAATGTTTTTCCATCGTGAATTTCATTTTGGGCTATCATCGATTCAATCTCGTTGAAATCCAGTAAAATCACCTCAATCGTTTCGTCTTCATCTGTTTGCTGCGTTTCCGGGGTCCCGGACAATTCCGCGAAAAAGAGATCAATCCGTTCGTTACAAAAGCCGGGGGCAGTGTATACAAAACCCATCCGGCTCAATGTTTTTACCTCGTATCCTGTTTCTTCCCGCATTTCCCGAATAGCGCATGTTTCCGCATCTTCATCCGGCTCGCGGGTTCCTGCAACAACCTCCAGTAGTTCCTGGTCAATCGGTTTGCGGAACTGCCGGACAAAAACGAAACGGCCGTCTGGTAATTTGCCTAAAACCAGGACCGCCCCGGGATGCCGAACAATTTCGCGGCGAGCTTTGCGTCCGGATTCGAGCGACACTTCAACCACATCAAGATTGATTAGACGTCCGTTAAAAACCCGGTTCGATGTTAATGTCTTTTCCTGCATAGTAACTCAGCTATAAAATTCCAAGAATAATGTCCAAATACCATTTTGAAAACGTCTCATAAGAAATTAAGCAACTCATTCTCTTGAGATTTCTTCACTCTGTGCCTTTG
>CAZBGF010000117.1:0-3611 GCA_964491255.1 uncultured Verrucomicrobiota bacterium | reverse complement strand
CTCATAAGAAATTAAGCAACTCATTCTCTTGAGATTTCTTCACTCTGTGCCTTTGTGCCTGAGTAAACATCTTTCATAAGTTAATCATGTGATCGCGATGTTACCGGTTTTCATACATTGTCCTGTAATAGGTCTTATATTCGCCACGTCGGATTCGTTCGTACCATTGGCGGTGCGCCAGGTACCAATCAACAGTAGCGTCAAGGGCTGTCTCAAAACTAAACAGTGGTTCCCAGCCAAGCTCCTTCCGGATTTTATCGGCATCAATCGCGTAACGCCTATCATGGCCAGGGCGATCTTTGACAAACTGGATCAAGGATTCCGGCTTCTCGAGCCTCTTGAGAATATAGTGTATTACCTCCAGATTCGGCACGTCGTGCAGTCCTCCGATATTATATACTTCGCCCGCTTTTCCATGGCGAAGCACCATGTCAAGTCCACGGCAATGATCAATAACATAAATCCAGTCTCGAATGTTCATTCCATCGCCATAAACAGGAAGTGGCTTGTTTTCCAGCGCATTAATAATTATGAGCGGAATCAATTTTTCCGGGAATTGATAAGGTCCAAAGTTATTCGAGCATCGAGTAATCACGGCATTGAGACCATGCGAGCGCCAGGCGGCTCTGACCATGAAATCAGATCCCGCTTTTGTTGCCGCGTATGGATTGTTCGGCTGAATAGGTGACGTTTCCGAAAAACGGCCCTCCGGACCAAGACTGCCGTATACTTCATCCGTGGAAACATGGAGGTAACGTTCAATGCCATATTGTCTGCATGCATCCAGTAGATGCTGGGTTCCAAGAATATTGGTTTGAATAAATTGATTCGCACCCATATGAAGACTGCGATCAACATGGCTTTCAGCCGCAAAATGTATAACCGCATTGAACCCATGTTTTTCAAAAACAGACGTGACATCTGCTGCTGATGTGATATCACACTTGATAAAGGAATATGCCGGGTTTTTTTCCACTGCTGTGAGATTCTCTAGATTGCCGGCATAGGTCAGGGCATCCAAATTGACTATTTCCACATCTGTGGATTCTGACAGCATATAATGGATGAAATTACTGCCGATAAAACCAGCTCCGCCTGTAACTAATAGTTTCATTTTTTTTTACACCTGATCATGAAAAGTATTGCCTAATTCCTTAAAAATATATGGTATGATAAAATTATTGAATATCCAAGACGAATGTGGCAAAATATGCAACAAGGTTAAAAACATATATCATGTATATTTATCATAATATCACAATACTTCGATTTCAGGCAATCAGTTTGAGCATGCTCATTCCGTGTTTCGTGATTGCTGCTATTAACCATGAAGGGACCGGGTTTGACCGCTACAGTGTAATTCTTGACCGAAAACCTTTTGGAGAAGTATCGCCTTCTGAAGCTCCGGTGACGTTGGCTGTAGCATCGTTGGTAAAAGATCTTAAAATGCAGGCCATTATTGACGATGGCCGAAATATTCGCGTCGGTTTCCTGAATAAGAAAAATAATGAAAACATTTACCTGAGCGTTGGAGAGACGATAAATGGGATTGAATTGGTATCAGTCAACTATGACGATGAGGAATCAACTGTCCGAATGGGGAATGAGACTTTAGTTTTTTCATTGAGACCGGATGACAAAACGCAATCCGAGAAGGTATCCTCGTCAAAAAAAGCGTCGAGGACCCGGCGGCGTCCGTTTTTTACAAAGCTGAAGGGGACTAAAGCTAAAACTTTACAGCAGATTGGACAAAAACTGCCATTCCGTGGGGAAACAATTGAAAATTTCCTCAAAAAGTATCCGGAAGCAGCGCTCCAGTATCCATCACCAATTCGTTCGTCGGATTCGACCAACCCCGCGGTAGGCAGGGGAGAAACTATTGAGCGGTTTCTGAGCGAAAACCCAGATGCGATTCGTCGGTTTTCGCCGATCCAGGCCCCACCCATCACGCTCCCCTCGGGTGATAACGCGACAACGATGGAGCAGTTTCTGCAGGAACATGCGGGTGAAATGCGTTATATCCAACCACCAACATCCATTCCATTCCCGGCTTTACAGGAGGAATCCGTTGAAACATTTACTCAATGAGGGGCTCTGTAACGCATGACAGAAATTAAACCATTTACAGGTATTTCAGTCATTCTTCCTTGCCTGAACGAGGAAGATTCTATTGGTCAGGTGATTGAAATGGCTCGGAAGGGAATTGCCAGGGTGGGCGTGGAAGGAGAGGTTGTCGTTGTTGATAATGGCTGTACGGACCAATCCGCGCAGATTGCTAAAAAACATGGTGCGCGCGTCGTGTTTCAATCTTATAAAGGTTACGGTTCAGCTCTTCGCACCGGTTTTCAAAATGCCAGGTATGATATTATCGTCATGGGAGATGCTGATCAAAGCTATGATCTGGAACTGCTGCATATATTAGTTCAGCCTATTTTGAATGGAGAGGCTGAATTTGTAATCGGCAACCGGATGAAAAGCATTAAGCCCGGCGCCATGCCGAGGCTCCATCGCTACCTCGGAAATCCTCTACTTTCATTTATTCTGCGAGTTATGTTTCATAATCATTCTGTTCATGACGCACATTGTGGTATGCGCGCTATCACACGAAGCGCTTATCACAAACTACAGTGTGTCACGACCGGGATGGAATTTGCCAGCGAGATGGTAATTCGTGCGATCCGTTGTAAGTTGAGAATTGCCGAGCGGGATATTTTTTATCATCCACGGGTCGGTGAATCCAAGTTGCATTCATTCCGGGATGGCTGGCGCCATATGCGGTTTATGATTCTACACAGTCCAACGTTAATGCTGCTGATTCCCGGTCTGATCATCTGGTTTATCGGAATGGCGATCTCGATTCCATTGGCCTTTGGTCCTATCGTCATCAAGGGTCGTGCGTTCGATATTCACTGTATGCTGGTCGGGGGTGTGCTGAATATTGTCAGTATGCAAATCATTACGATGGGCCTTCTGTCTAAAGCTTATGGTCATCTGTCCGGTCTCCATGAAGATCATGTTATTGCCTTGTTTTACCAATGGTTCACATTTGAAAAAGCATTTATTATTTCGTCTATCATTTTCATTATCGGGTTCATTATCACTTTGAGTGTGATGACTAAATGGATTGCAAGTGGATTTGGCCCTCTTGATCAGCCGCGCTTGCTTTTCCTGGGGGTAATTTACTTGATCAACGGTGTTCAAATCGGCGCGGCTTCTTTTCTGTTCAGCATTATGGCGCTTCCGCGTCATATCGATCATTTTTCGCCGGAATCCGCAAAAACAGGGATTCAGGATACATGAACCTTGAAACTTCTGTTAATAATCCTCGTGTCTCAGTTGTGATCCCAGTCCGTAATGCCGCAACCATGCTGCCGGAACTGCTGGATGCCATTTTCTCACAGAAACCGGCAGCACCGAACGAGGTTATTCTTGTTGATTCCATGTCAACAGATGAGACTCGGAAGATTGCTTTGTCCTATCCAGGGGTTAAGGTGATTCCCCTCACGCAATTTTCTCATGGCCGCGCTCGGAATATCGGCGTGCAGGCGGCGAAAGGCGATTTTATCGTTTTGATGACACAGGATGCTGTGCCGAAGAATAATGCCTGGCTG
>CAZBGF010000116.1:0-6221 GCA_964491255.1 uncultured Verrucomicrobiota bacterium | reverse complement strand
TCAGTTGTTACGCACAGTCGAACGGAAAGGCATGGAGGTTTTGTTAATTTCAGCTTTGATAAGGTGGATATTCGATTTCTTGTAAAACTGGTCGGGGATCTTACCGGTCGCCGGTTTGTAATCGACAAGGAGATTGAAGGCAAGATTACTGTGGTCACGCCGCCTAAAATCCCGATCAGTGAAGTCTATCCGTTATTTGTTTCCATTCTTGAAGCCAGCGGGTGTGCTATTGTTGAACGGGATGGGATTTATCATATTGTTGCTCGCGAAGGACGGGCCATCCCAATTGTGCCGGTTCTGGGGCCCGATAAGACACTGCCTGAGGAAGGCATGATTACGAAAGTCATTCGTATTGACCATCTCAATGCAGTGGATGTCAGCAAAGTACTGGAACCAATGGTGGTCGGGAGTAAAACCGGTGGGCTCGGTGTTCTGGAGGCCACGAATCATTTGATTATTACGGATACGGCAGACAGTCTTCGCCGGATCGAAGAAATCGTTAAGCAAATTGATAAACCCGGCATGACATGTGTTACTGAAATTTACAAGTTGCGTTATGCTGATGCCCAGAATATGGCAAATGAACTGAATCTCGCAATTTCAGGCTCACCGAGCAAAGTCATGACTCGTGGCGAGCGGCTCAAGCAGAGGCTTCCGAGCCTCGGGGGCAAGAGTGCGCTGGCGCAGGGATCCGCTGTTGTGGTTGCAGCGCCTCATTCCAACAGTCTCATTCTGGTTGGCACATCGTTTCAAGTTGCTGATTTGAAACGCCTAATTGAACGCATGGATGTGGAACCTGTCAGCGGGTATGGACATTTAAGAGCTATTTTTCTCAAGTACCTTTCTTCAGAGGAAGCGGCGAAAAGTTTGACTTCTTTGCTGGCAAAAAGCGTGGAAAAGTCCCAAAACCAGAAGATCGCCATTGAATCCAGCATAAGCAATAATGCCCTGCTGATTGACGCGGCTCCCAAGGATTTTGAAATGGTCAAGAAACTGATCGTACAGCTTGATCATCCGCCTCAACAGGTTCTGATAGAAGTTATGTTTGCCGAGATTACCGAAAAAAAAGGGCATGATTTCGGAGTAGAGTTTTTGGCAAGCGGAAGTCCGTCAGAAGGGTCTTCGATTATGATTGGAGGCATGCGAACCGCCGAAGAGGAAGACAGTCTGATGTCAACTATTATGAGTGGCGTGGTCCCGGGTGGTCTGACGTTTGGCGTTGCCAGGGGAAGCTATACGGATTCCGACGGGAATGTTATTTACGATTTCCCCGGCCTCATTAATGTAAATGCTATTAAAGAAAATTACAACTTCAAAATTTTATCCAATGTTCCGCTGTGGACTCAGAATAATCAGGAGGCCAGTGTAAATATTGGCAAGAATATTCCAATCCTGAAATCTACTATAGACAGCGGAGCAGGCACGGCGCGGGATGTCATTCAGAATATCGAGCGGATTGATGTTGGTATTAAACTGACTGTTACTCCACATGTGAATCCGGATTGCGAAGTCCTGATGAAGCTGAATCCGAGTATTGAAGCTATTCTTGAAACGTCAACAGGAGGACTGGATTACACTCCGACAATTGCCAAACGCGAAGTAACAACCACGATGACCGTTCCAAATAACGAAACGGTTATCATCAGCGGACTGATTCGTGAAGACGAGGTGTCTGAAGAGCGACGTATTCCGATTCTCGGATCTATTCCATTTTTCGGATGGCTGTTTCGTCATTCAGTGAAGTCTGTTGAGCGCACCAATTTACTTATTTTCGTGACTCCGCATGTGGTGACCAATATCAACGATGCGGCAACTCTGACGGAGAGATTTAAGGCGCAAACAGGGATTTCCACCAATATGAACATTTTTGTCCCTTGAATCAAAGGCCGCTGTGGCTGACTTTTTTTTGGACGCAGATTCTAAGGACTAAAAGTTATAAGTTAAAAGTTATAAAGGCACTTTAGACACTTTAGTTACTTTAGCTCACTTTAGTCACTTTTAACTATCTGAGTGTATCTGCGAAAATCTGCGTCCTAATAATTTGATGGAGTTCTGAACTCATGGAGACTGAAGAATTTTCCAGTGAACCCGATGCCGATAGCAAATCCATCGAGCTTGATGAATTGGGCAGAAAGTATCATCTGGATGTCTTGACATCAGTGCCTGATGAACTGCTTGATCCTGAGTTGGTTTCAAGCCTGCCTGTGGAATGGGCGCGTTCCAACGTGATGCTGCCAATTCATTACCATGGCCAACTTGGTGTGTTGACCGCTGATCCTGCCGCAGTCAGCGCTCAGAAGCATCTCTCGCTTCTTCTCGGCAGAGAACTTGTCCCGGTTATCTCTGCCAGAGAAGTTGTTGTCGACAGTATTGAACGCTGTTACTTCAGCCGTCAGGATTCTGCCAGGGATTTTTTGCGCGATCTTGATCAGCAGTCTCTTGCCAAACCTCAATCAGAGCATCGCAGCGATGACCTTCTGGAGAAGTCGAAAAACGCTCCTGTGACGCATTTAGTGAATCTCATCCTGTTGGACGCGGTTAAGTCGGGCGCCTCGGACGTGCATATTGAGCCGTTTGAATCCAGGCTTCGGGTGCGATACCGCATAGACGGGGTGCTTTATGAACAGGCGTCTCCTCCGAAACATATGGAACTCGCGTTGATCTCACGATTGAAAGTCATGGCGCATATGGATATCGCAGAAAAACGTTTGCCACAAGACGGCGTAGCACGGGTGCGAATTGGCGAAAGGGAAGTAGATATCAGGGTATCTATCATTCCAGTGGCGGAGGGTGAACGGGTTGTTCTGCGACTGTTGAATCGCGATTCAACCATAATGCCTCTTTCCGATCTTGGCATGTCTCACCATGTGCTGTCCAGCTTGAAAAATCTTTCGCTGGAATCGCATGGAATCATTATCGTTTGCGGACCCACCGGAAGCGGAAAAACAACAACCCTTTACGCGGCTCTTCAGCAGTTAGATAAGAGTAGAACCAATATTCTGACCATTGAGGATCCCATTGAATACCAGCTTCCCGATATCGGCCAAATTCAGGTGAAACCGAAAATCGGACTCACGTTTGCCGGAGGGCTTCGGCATATCCTGCGTCAGGACCCGGATACGATACTCGTGGGAGAGATACGTGATCTCGAGACAGCGGAAATCGCGATCCGTGCCTCTCTCACCGGTCATCTTGTGTTCAGTACACTTCATACCAATGACGCTTCCGGAGCGGTCATCAGGATGATAGACATTGGCGTTGAACCGTACCTTGTGGCTGCATCGTTGCGCGCTGTAATGGCACAGAGGTTGATTCGTAAACTCTGTTATAAATGCCGTCAGGAAACGACATTTTCCAGCATGGAACCAGGTTTTCCTGAATTCGTCAGAACAGCAATTAAAAATCAGACAATCTGGACCGCTGAAGGTTGTTCAGAATGTCTCGAAGGATATCACGGGCGAACAGGATTGTTTGAATTAATGATTGTTGACCAGGACATGTCGGAAGCTATCCGGTCCGGTCACACGGACAGCCGGAAGCTTCGTGAGCTTGCCATCAGTAAAGGAATGATAACGCTACTGGATGACGGCATTGCAAGGGTGCTGGATGGACAAACCAGTCTATCTGAAGTCCTGCGCTCAATCGGTAAATTCAGCGAAATCAGTGTGTAGAAGCCGTTTACGTTTACGTATGGAAACTCGAAACTCAATGCTTAGGAATTTTCTTTTTTGGACGCAGATTTGCGCAGATACATTCAGATAGTTAAAAGTGTCTAAAGTGCCTTTATAACTTTTAACTTATAACTTTCAACTCATAACTTTTAGTCCTTAGAATCTGCGACAATCTGCGTCCAAATAATTCAAACAGGCACCATGATTACATTCGAATACAAGGGATTTGACTCGTCCGGGGGGACACAAAAAGGGTTAATTGAAGCGCTGGATATCAAGCATGCCAGGGAAAAGCTGGCGTCCGCCGGTATTCTCGCTGAAAAAATTATTCCCGCCGGTCAAGGCGGAACTCGATGGAGTTTATCGCGTAGTCAAACATTTTCCCTTGATACACGCACTGTATTTTATCATGAACTCGTTTCACTCATTCGCGCTGGTCTGCCTCTTGTCGCTTCTCTTGATGTTCTGATTAAATCGCAGGAAATGAGTCAGGTCCGGTCTCTGCTTGCAAATGTCCGTGATAAAATCAAGGAAGGTATGCCGCTGGCTGACGCTTTGTCAGGTACCAGCCGTAAGGTAAGCGCTTATGAAAAAGCTGTTATTGATGCCGGCGAACGTGCAGGTGTGCTGGGTGTTGTGCTTGAACAGCTGGCTCGGTTCCTTGAAGAGCAGAATCAGATACGGGAACGAATTGTAACGGCTCTTATTTATCCCGCAATTGTTGTTGTTGTGGCTGTCGGAATTGCCGTTGGCCTGCTGGGCTTTTCCATTCCGCAATTAGGGCAACTGCTTCAGCAGGAAACCAATGTTACGCTTCCATTACTAACCCGTGTTATGATCCATCTTGGCAGTTTCATTGCAGTTTGGGGCCTGCCTCTTCTGCTTGTTATATTGGCTGGTGCAGTTATTGCATGGCATTTTATACGTCGCGATTCAGCGCGGATACGTGTAATAGACCAGCGACTGTTCCGGGTTCCTGTGCTTGGGCGTGGATATACCCTTTTGGTCAATCTGCGTTTTGCGCGTACACTCTCGCTATTGCTTCACGGTGGCGTTTCATTGATTGACGGGATGAAATTAGCCGGAGAGTCCACAGGCAGTTCATGGGTCAGTCATCTCTTGACAAACGAAGCTGATTCGGTAACTCACGGGACCAGTTTAGCCAACGCTCTTATGAGAATCCCTCCTTTGGCCGGGTCATTGGCCGGCTGGATTCAGGTGGGCGAAACGAGCGGCGAGCTGGATCGTCTGCTGGAAAGCGCAAGTGACCGATTTCAACAGCAATGGAACAGATTTCTCTCGCGCCTGACGGCCATGCTGGAACCGGCGCTGATTATCATGATTGGTGGCTTTGTTCTTTTGGTGGTACTCGCAATCCTTCTGCCAATCATGTCATTGAATCAGTCGCTTATGTAGACCCCATTCGAAAAGCCTTTTGACAGAATTAACAAAACGGACAGAATGAACTCAAATAACCCGTCAGAGCATTTTTCTATATTCTGTTCATTTTGTTAATTCTGTCAAAAAAATGACTTTTAATGGCTTTATAGATATCTTTTTTTTCAGATGAGAACACAATGAAAATCGCGACATTTAATGTGAATTCAATCCGTTCCCGCATGGAGATTGTTTTAAAATGGCTTGAAATGCACGAGCCGGATGTTTTGTGCCTTCAGGAAACCAAGGTTCAGGACAAGGATTTTCCCGAGCTTATGTTTGTCAATGCCGGGTACGAGGTGGTGTTCAAAGGAGAAAAATCATACAACGGAGTCGCGCTGATCTCCAGAAAGAAACCTTTATCAGTCCAGTTCGGTCTGGACGATGGCGATGAGTCGGATGAAACACGACTCGTAACCGCGAAAGTCGGTTCGGTTCAGGTTGTGAATACTTATGTGCCGCAGGGTAGGGGAATCGAACATTCGATGTTCCAGTATAAGTTGAAATGGTTTGATCGCTTGCGAGCCTGGTTTGATCGCCATTTCACGCCGAAGACGCGACTCGTATGGGTCGGCGATCTGAATGTGGCGCCTGAGGCAAAGGATATACACAACGCGAATCAGCAGGAAAATCATGTCTGTTACCACCAGTCGGTCCGTGACGCATTTGCCAGGACAAAAGCGTGGGGATTCGTGGATGTGTTCCGTAAGTATCATCCAGAGCCGGGTCAGTACAGTTATTTTGATTACCGCACTCCAGATGCAGTCAAGAGGAAGATAGGATGGCGTGTGGATCATGTGCTTGCCACGCCGCCGCTTACCGGGAAATCCTCTGATTGCTATATTGATTTGGAACCCCGCCTGGCGCCAAAACCGTCAGACCACACCATTATGGTGGCGGAATTCGATGTTTGAACAGGTAAATATTCAATGAACCCCGTGCACCAAGCTAAAGCTTGTACTCCTAACAGCCCAAATACAGCATTCAGCATTTGGAGTACAGGCTTTAGCCTGCATCTTGCACCCAAAAAGTACGGGGTTCACTGAATATTTACGTGAATAGAAAATTCAACTCATTGTTTTTCGGTGTGCTGCCGTCCCGCATGTTCCATCA
>CAZBGF010000115.1:0-6243 GCA_964491255.1 uncultured Verrucomicrobiota bacterium | reverse complement strand
GATATCAACATGGGCTGTCCAAAAAAGAAGATATCACGACGCGGAGCCGGTTGTGGTCTTATGAAAAATCCAGCGGTGACTGTTAAACTGGCAAAGCATATAATCAACGCTGTCAAAGTTCCGGTTACAGCCAAAATGCGGCTGGGATGGGATGAAAATCTCATGACCGCTGTCAGTTTGGCTGAAGAACTGGAGCAGGCTGGCATTGCCGCAATTACGATTCACGGAAGAACGTGCAGTAAAGATTATTCCATGAAAGCAAACTGGCGGGAAATTCGCAGGGTTGTTGAAAGTGTCCGGCGCATACCTGTGATAGGAAATGGCGACGTTATTTCGCCTGAAACTGCTTGTGCCATGTTTTCAGAAACCGGCTGTTCAGGAGTCATGATCGGGCGTATGGCTCTGAAAGCACCTTGGATTATCCGTGATATCAACGCTGTGTTGAGTGGGGATCGGCCTCCGGCATATCCTTCAAAGAATGAACAGCTTGACTTTATGCGTCGTCATTTTGAGGATATGGTCATCCTGTATGGTGAACATATTGCAACCCTGTTGTTTCGACGTTGGATTCCGCAATACACGAAGGCGCTTCACATTGATCGTCAAATAATGATTCAACTCCTGCAAGTTGAGCAAGTTGAAGTTTTGCGAAAAAAGATGAATGAATTATACCGTGATCTGTCGAATAATTTTTCCAAGTAATTTTTTTTCCTTGTGATCGATTTAATAATTGCATATAGTTGCGGTGTTTATTCGTGAGATGAATGTTTGTGATAAAGTTAATAAAATTCAATACAGAGGTGATCAATGTCTCGAATTTGTGATATTTGTGGAAAAGGAATAAGTACAGGTAATTCCATTACTCGCCGTGGCATGCCGAAAGCTAAAGGTGGTATCGGTTTGCATACTACTGGAATCAATCGACGGCGGTTTCTGCCCAATCTTCAGAAAATACGGGTTATGCAAAACAAAGGAGTTCGGGTGCTTAAGGTCTGCACGGCATGTATCAGATCGGGGAAAGTCTCCAAAGCGTGATTTCATAACCTGCTCGTCACGTGTTGTCTTCTGCCACACCTTACTGCTATGTCTTTTGAAGTAGAGCAACATAGACGCCATCAGTCTTTGAGACTGGGGGGAATGTTTTGCGCTCTTCGACGAGATGAATATCCGTTCGCTTTGTCAGGCATTTTGAAATCAGATATTCATTTTCCTCCGGCTCCAGACTGCATGTGCTGTAAACCAGTTGCCCTCCGGGTTTCAGTAGATTAAGTCCACACCCAAGAATGGTTCTTTGCAGATTGTTTATTTTGGCCAGACGATTTTCCGAGAATCGCCATCGGATATCAGGTTTGCGTCGAATAACACCTGTGTTTGTACAGGGGACATCAAGCAGAATCCGGTCATACGAATCTGTTTTAATCAGTTTTTCCGCATCACCCTGAATCACGTCAACAAAATCATCGCATCCCAGCCGCTTCAAGTTTTCCATTAGACGTGAAATTCGATCTTGATATAGGTCTATAGCTTTCAATTGGCCCTGTTTTTGCATGCGTTCAGCGATCAAAAACGTTTTGCCGCCCGGCGCCGCGCACGCATCCAGGACGTGATTTCCAGGCTGAGGGTTAAGCAGGTCCACAGCCATGCCTGTTGACGGATCCAGGATTAAAAAATAACCTTCCTGATATCCTGGTAAGTCCTTAATGCGCGTGCCATGAGCTAATGATAACCATTCATTTGTTTGCGCGGAATTAGGCAAGATTTTGATGTTAGCGTCATTGAGCATGGAGAGATATTTGTTTCGGGTAGTTTTGAGGTGATTGATCCGAATCATTGCATTGGGCCGGTTATTGTTCCATTTACATAAATGCTGAGTTGCTTTTTCTCCGAAATGCCTGTTCCAACGTTCAACGAGACAGTCTGAATGCGATTGCTGAATTCCTATGGGTTGAGCGTGTAGCTTTTGAATAATCGATTCTTTTTCACGAAGGACCCTGCGAAGGATGGCGTTGACGAAGTTTGCCTCACCTTGGGCTTGCCTGCCGTGACCGGAACATGAGTTTTTCACCTCGTTCACGGTTTCATTTACAGCAGCATACGCATCGACATTCGTCATAAAAAGAATTTGATACAGACCTACGAAGATCAATGCTTTTAACTCCAGGGTTGGCATGCGATGGACATATTCCGCAGTGATCCATTCAAGCGCGCGCTTCCATCTGACAATGCCGTAAACCAATTCCATGATAAATGCCCGGTTTTCAAAAACATAGGATTCTAACAAGCGTTCTGGAAAATCACTGGTTTTCAGCCATTGGCTCACGATCTGACCGGCAAGGCCTCTTGAATTGGGCTGTTTTTTTAATTGTTCTTTGTGTCGATTCATTATTAGTAGTATCTATTTAAACCCCATCCGAAAAGGTCTTAAAACTCAAAAAAACATAGTAACTACTCAGGCGCAAAGTGACAAATACAACAATTTGCCATGAATACTTTGCGACCTTTGCGATCTTCTGTTTAAAAATTCTTAGTTCTTTCAGGGGCTTTTCGAGTAAGCACTATTTAGCTCCTTGCTTTTCCATTCTCTGAATGGATGAGTTAAACAAATTGGTGTAGATATTGCAAGTTGTATGTGTTCAAAGATTTCAGTGTTCGGTGTTCAGGGAAGACATCGGGCTGATGGAAAACCGATGGTTTCAACTTCAGAATTCATGAGGAAGAAGTGAAAAAAAACTACATGGACGTGGAGGAGCTGGAGGTATATTAAAATCTTTGCAAACTGCATATTGAAGTGTGTGATCTAAGTTATGAATGGCAACATGAGGAGCGCTACGAGTTCGGATTCCAGGTGAGTCGATCGTCGAATAGTTTCCCGTCGCAATTGTCTGAAAGGATTGATGATCGTCATATTCGGAACAAAATTGAAGGTGTCAATCGCAGTAGAGGCTGAATACTTACCGAGAATCAATAATCAGACCTAATCTTTTTAACCACGGATTGCGTGGATAACCCAGCAGAGCGAGGTAAGGCTGGCAGGTTAGTGCCCACCTGAGTAGTCACAAAAAAATTGATAATCTGAAAAATTCATGTGATATGTAAATGAAATTTATTCAGAAACGCGCGTTTTTATTCTCGCATTTGACAATTTGAGAAATCGTGAAGTGGTCAATAATAAAAAAATACCCCGCCTTATGTCGTGGCTATGTCTTAACTCTGATTCCTAGCAACAAGGTGAAAACTCAATAGAGTATCATTGTTTCTTTTGTTGGAGCAGAGTTGTATTGACTTGCTACACGAGCAAGGTAGGGTATCTTTTTAACTCCATATTTATAATTGTAACTTGTATATATTATATAAGCACTTATTGTGCCAAGTATCAAAAATTTTAATTATTCTGGTATAAATTATTCAGGTTAACACAAAATATCGAGTAACTGCTTTAATTCGGTGATGATCAAATCAGGTGTTATATCAGAGCAGTGCGGGTCATCAGCGCGCAGTCTGAGCGATTTTCTATCGCCCGCAAAAAGAGCAGTTTTACAGCCCATCTGGATTGCAGGTGTAATGTCGTTGAGCATATCATTGCCAATGCAGAGCGTTTTATCCGGAGTCAAACCATATCGTGCGGCAAGCTGTTCCAGTATAAGGCGGATGAGCCGGGCCGAGGGTTTTGATTCCCCGACTTGCCATGATTCTATGCAGAGCCCAGGTTCGAAAAACTTTTCTATCCAACCAGTTTCGTAAAAGCTTTCCATCACTAGCGAGGTGTAGAACTGAGCGTTAGATACAATGCCAAGCTTTATTCCGGTTTTCAGCAATCCCTTGAGTGTTATGCGCAAATCAGGCATTGGCCATGTTGGATTCACGCGGCATTCATATTCCACCGCAAGTCTCTGCACTGCTCGTGTGTCAAATATTTCATGCTGGGCATGCTTTTCAGATCGAATCAATTTTTCCCGCGCCAGATCGTTTAAAACAAGTTTCCATATCTCAAGAATATCGACTTTGGGATATTGGATGCCTTTTTTTTGTGCATTCCGGTGTTCGGAGTCAATCCAATGATGCAATCGTTCTACAGCTCGTTTTCCTGTTCGTTTGTCCAGAAACCGGAATCCGGCATCCTGCAGTGCTGACTGAGCCATAACAGCGTTACTCAATGACAGTGACCCGATTTCTCCTGCTTCTGAAGTTAGGAGTGTGCCGTAAATATCAAAAATCACAACTCGTATGCCTGGCATACGGGATAATTGTGGATCAACCCGGGTCGGTTCCGGCTGCATCGGCCTGCATAATTCTTTCATCCTGTTCAGAAGAATCTGCCGAAATTTTGTGTCATTGATATTAACCATAAACTTTGATATTCATATTTTTTTCTGGACACAGATTTTCGCCACGTCGGCGACAGAGTCGCCAAGTGGCCACTTGTCCCTAAAAGCAACGTGGCAAGATATACACAGATAATTAAAAATAACTAAAGTGTCTTCATAACTTATAACTTATAACTTTCAACTCATAACTTTTCCTCCTGACAATCTGCGTTCATCTGCGTCCTGTTAACCTAAGACACCACATCAGCTTCTCAAAAGACAAAATCGTTCAGGTGACAGGAAAGTATCAAGTATTTTGTTCATGTCCAGGCCTTTGATCGTTTTTTCAATTTCAGATGTTTCAAGCTGACGGTATAAATCCATAAGTTGAAGGCCATAGTGATTCAAGCTGAAAACGCGTTTGACGACCTTCTGGTTGTGCTCAACCATGCTTGATACATTGCATGCCGGTGCAAGATTGGATGGTCTGAATTCGCGTTTCAAAAACTTTGAGCCAGCAACTTTACGGATTATTTTCTGCTGCATTTCTTCATCAAGATATCCGAAATCAATGCGGTCGCCGTCCATAGCTTTGTTTATGGCCTTTTCGTCATCTCCCGATTGAAAGTCACGCCCATATGCTGATAACAGAACTGAGAGACGAGTCTGGGTTTTCTTGAGAAGAGCGTCTTTATTAAGCCAACTAACAGGCAGAAGCAGACGATGGTAGAGCAGAGAGAGGTCAATGCCTGCCGTTTCAAATTCGTTTGTGATTTCGGGCAGCTTTCGACCTAATACGGGGCGTTGAACAAGCCATGGTTCAAGAAAGGCCAGGCCGAACCCTTCGGCCAGACTGGTTGTTACGGTTGCCCACGCTGATTCAAGCATGACGTGAAATGGTTTGCCGCACTTGACAGCCAGTTCAAATTCAACAGGAATGTTGCATTCTCTGGCCAGCGCGACCCAACGGTCATAAGCAGGTCGTTCATCAGGATTTTTTGGCGCCAGTGTAATGGCATAGCGGTCATGTGCGTCTCCAAGAAGCGCCCATAAAATGAATTCACCGATGTTTTTCCGCTTGATTGCACGTGTGCAGTAGAGGAAAAGCCTGCCTTCGTCAGAAAATTTATTGGTTGGATATTCGCTTGAAGAATCGGCGAAAGTGACAGGATTTGGAAGCAAATGAAGCCGCGGTTCAGGGATACCGGCATCTGCGAGTAGTACACGATCACGGCTGTTGAGAGTGGCGTAATGGATATGGGATGCCTGTGGGTAAACGTGATCCGACAGTTCGGACACATTTCCGTTGCCTATTTGTCGCACAATCGTTCGGAAAAGATTCGGCCTTCCATCTTCGGCGAAATCGTGTATTTGGAGGAGCATTTTATGCCCTTCCAGGGAGAGCAGACGGACTGCTTCGGTCAATGCGCAATTTTTTCCAAGCGAGTGATTATGAAAATGCCAGATATCCGGAATTGTTCCGAATGAACTCCTCGCTTCCATCATAAGCTGTTTTACCAGTTCATGCGCAGAGCATTTCGAAGATGTTGATGGATACCCAAGGCCTTTGACAACGCGAACAAGGTTTATCAGCTTGAAGTCAGGGTCAGGCTGTTCGCCTGTGAGGATCACGACTTTAACATCGTGCTCTGCCAGTGATGACACTGCACGTTCGATAACACGGGTTACCCCTCCTGGTCTTAGATGATAATGGACAATCGCAACAAGCAAGGTATCCCTCATGGATATATATTCACTGAAAACCGTTACATTGATAATCAATATCTAAATTCGAATTTCCGTTATTTGAATTTGTTTCCCTGGCCGCAGGGTAGTTCCATGGGCAGGCCCTGGCCGCAGGGTGGTTCCATGGGCAGACATATTTCGGATTTCGTGTTTCTGATTTCTGCTCTGTCATCCGTGGTTTTTTGCCTCCACA
>CAZBGF010000114.1:0-6273 GCA_964491255.1 uncultured Verrucomicrobiota bacterium | reverse complement strand
AATAATTAATATAAATTGTTCTGCAGTAAAATGTTAGGAATATTGCAGAACTCTATCAACACTAACGAAAAGGAGAAATGGAAATGCGAGAATTGTGTAAACATTTGGTAAACCCTATGCGCTTTTCAGGTAAGCAAGCTGAAACTTGTACTCCAAACACAGAAAAGGCTTCATCAAGCGTTCGGAGTTCAGGCTTTAGCCTGCATGTCATGCACCATCACGGGGTTTACCAAATGTTTACAAAATTGTTAATAATGGCGTTAGTATTTTGTGCGGGTTCCATGGTCTTTGGCAAGACGGTAACGCCCTTGAAAATCACGAAAGCTCCCAAGCTGGACGGCAAGCTGGACGAACCGTTCTGGAAACAGGCCAAATCCATGGGGGATTTTTATATTTTTAAGCAGGATGAAGAAAAGACTCAAGACACGGAAGTGAAAATCGCATACGACAATTCCTGGCTTTATTTTGGCTTTATTTGTAAAAACGAAAAACTGAATATGTTGACGCCAAAGGTTCAAGGTAGAGCGGAGGAAGCGCACACGGATGACTCGGTGGAAATTTTTATTGATCCCGGTAACACCGGTAAAAATTATCTTCAGTACAAATTAAGCTACGCAGGAGCCAAGGGTGAAAGTCGGACAGTCAATAAACAAAGTAATACTGCATGGGACGAGCCCTGGCTGGCAGCGGTGGACGTTCAACCAAATAGCTGGAGCGCGGAAATGGCAATTCCGCTTTACGTGTTATTTTCGGAAAGCGGCGCGGGGCCATGGACAATAAACATATGCAGGAATAAACTGATTCTGGAGTTAGACCAATATATGGTCATACTGTCGGAGAGTAGAGAGCATAGTTCGCTGGCGCGCGTTAAGCGCAAGTTTCACGAACCGGAGAATTTCGCGCCGTTGGCGAAACTGGACGTGGAAAAAACACAAACTCCGCTTATGGCGATTTTAAGAGACGTCAAAATTTATCCTTATCGCACAGAAAACGGAAAAAAATGTTTGACGTACAAATAGCGGCGCGGGGAGCTAACGCTCAAACAGGAGAGCTGAACGCCGAAATCATCACTTATCCTGTCAGTGGTAAAGCCACCCGAACGGCCCAGAAGTTCACCCAGACAGGGACCAAACTCAGCAGAGTAAAAGTGTCGGTTCCAGTAGAAAAGTTTGTTGACAGGGATATCGAAGTTATCCTGCGCAATCCGACCCTGAACGGCGTCGTGGACAGAATAGTTCTCGAAGCCCCAAAAGAGTTAAGCGTCATGACCGCTTACCTGGGCCGTAATTATTACACGTCAGAAAAAGACGCCGTATTCGCGGTATTCCTGAGTTTGCCGCTGGAAGTCCTGAAGAATATGAAATTAGTTGTTTTCAGCGGCAAGAACCGGTTGGCCGTTTGTGAAGACTGTTCTAAAAAAAACCAGGTGAAATTTCCCATAAACTCTTTGAAATCGGGGAAAACCCCCATCAGGATTGAATTACAGCAAAAAGACGGGACCGTATTTTTCGCCAAGAAACTCAGTTTGCTCAAAAGAAAGCCCAATCCGGGTTGCGAATGGAAAATTGATAAAATAAATCAAGTGGTACTGAATAATGGCAAGTCATTTTTCCCGGTGGGGATCGTCACAACAAGAGCCCGTAATAAGAAACAGTGGGAAGAAACGATTCAATTATACAAGAAAATGGGATTTAACACGATACTTATCAATTCCGGATGGCTGGAACCACAGGACTTGCCGGAATATTGCCGGATGGCCGCTAAAGAAAATATCTTTTTAGTCCTCAAGCCAACCTCTGTGGCCAAGCGTCTTAGAGACCTTTCACAGGCTGTGAAAGATTTAAAGAAACTTATCCCGGGAGAGGATGCCAAATCACGGGAAGACAGACGCGTCCTGAGCGTTACTAGTTTTACAGGAGTTAAATATAAACTCTTTCGAATCTCCGAGCAAAGAAATTGGAACAAAAAACAGCGTATGGAATGTATTGACATCGCTTACAGAAATAATTTACCGATAATGATGAAGGGGGTTGAGGCGGTAAAAAACTCTCCAAACCTGATGGCCTACTACACTGTTGATGAACCCACGAGTAGTATTGATCAATACAAGCTTATAGACGCTTTCTACGATGAAATTTATAAAGTGGATGGGTATCATCCGGTCATGCCGATTTTCGCCCAATATGTTCACCAGGGCAAAAAATGGCTCAACGGCGCCGACATCGCCTGCGTGGATTGTTACTGGACTCCGGAAGGAGACGCCAGTTTTTCCTCTACTCCCAATTATGTAGCTTCCCTGACCAGTCGCGTGGTTGAACGATGCGAAAAAAACCGCAAAGTTCCATGGCTGATGCCCTGCGCTGAAAATTGGTCAGGTATCGGCAGAGGTAAACGCACATACACCCCGGCGGAACATTATTGCCAGGCGTTAATAGAGATTATCCATGGCGCTAAAGGTATTATATGGTTCGCCGACCCGCTCTATGAGTCTAACCGAAAAGCCCTCAAGAATGTTGCTGATATGATGAAAATTATCACACCCATGGCAACCGCTCCGACAGTTAAGCAAAAAATTAAATATTTCCTTACAAGCGAAAGCGAAAAAGAAGACATTCAGGAGGTTTTTTATCGTCCGAAAAAAAGACAGTTCCCAGATGTTCAGTGTCGGATTTTCCGTGACCCAGCCAATGGGAAATTTGTCTTGTTAGTCACCAACAGCCGTTATTATCCAGTGACAGCGGAATTCAAGGTGTCCGGCCTGAAAAACACGCGGGTGAAAACCATTTTTAAAGGGACGGAACTACCGGCCACTGATGGCGTATTTAAAGAAAAACTTGAACCTTTTGCGGTCAGGGCTTATGTCTTGGGCGTCATTAAAGAACCTGTCAGTTTATCTGTCACTTCCTGCCGGCCAGAGGAAATTCCGCCACCCAGTGTGATGTTCAAGGGGAATGTCAGAATGGACAGAAAAAATGTCATGCCTAATCCCAGTTTCGAGGATGAAACTGTTCCTGGAGTTACCGATTATTACATTGGCGGCGGAGAGCTGGTCAAGGGCGACGCCAAGTTTGGCCATAAATGTCTCAAACTGGCTCCCTACAACAAAAATTATGCTCAGGTGAGGTTTAACCGGGCGCCTTTCGAGAAACAGGAAACTCCCTATACCTTTTCTATTTGGCTGAAGGGCGAAAAAGGAGGAGAAGAAGTTGAATTCAAGCGACTATGGAACCCGGACAAGCGAACATTCAAAGTCACCCCGGAATGGAAACGCTATTCATTCCCGGTGACCATTCCCAAGCGTATGACCAAACATGCGGCTGACGCTTACTGGTATATTTGTAACTGGGCAAACGCCAAGACCGGCGGCGCGGTGTTCATGGATGGTATTCAGCTTGAAAAAGGCACAAAAGTCACTGATTTCGAGGATTAACCTGAATTATTCGCCACAAAGGCACTAAGGCACAAATGATTTTGCATAAGAAAATTATGACGAGCAAATGGAAAATCGATTCTCGAAATCAGTTCTCAGCAGCTTTTCGTAAAAAAACTTCATATCAATCTTCTTCGTGTCCCTGTCCAACCCGAGTCGTTTCGAGCAGGCAGTTCCGGTATTTGGATATTATTCTTGAAACTTTGTACCTGTGTGCCTTTGTCACTTTGTGCCTAAGTTACGGTTTATAAAGGGGAAAATCATGAAAAAAGACCCGAAAATCCAGAAACACCTTAATAAGTTTCTAAAACAGACCAAAGGAAAATGTCCCATCATTGTCAATTGCGACCCCTCAATGCCGGCGCTTGAATGTATTATTAAACATCACCTTGCCAGTGGTATTGATTATCGGCCATATTGGGATGGCCAGGAAATAGGAAACTGGTATCTCGACGCTGTTCGTAAATGGAAAGTAACGCCCGGGCCGGGAGGTGTCAAATCACGGCGATTTCCTGACTGGGAAGAAGTCAAACCACCTGGTAAACCCGTGCCTATGGATGCGCCTGTTATTTACCGGGGCGGGCTGTCAGAAGAAGCCGTTGAATTGATAAAAGAGGCGAAATTGTTTGTTCATGTCTTATTATATTGGGGAAGCTTAGGAGAGAAAATTGACAAAGACAAATCAAAATATATTGATATGTTTGGAGAGCGTTTTATTCCCGGCTTAGTTCATGAGCCGTCAATCATCCACAGGCATGTTAAAGAGGTACTTGCTGAAAAAAAGAATATTGACAGAGAAACCGCCTATAAGATTGCCCGCGATTATATACGGAAAATTTTCAATGATTCTTTCCCGTACGGTCTTACCGGAGGTTCTATTGAGTTCCTTCAAAGTGCAGGCATCACAAAACAGAAGCGTTGGGATCACGAACTTGCTAATGGCAATTTCCAGGTGCAAGCGGCATTTCTGCGTGGTATGAGCCAACAGTATGATATCCCATTTATTACTTATGTAGCGCCAATGGGCAAGACACCAGATAAATTCTGGGGTACCAGGGCTGATCCGGAGACACCATACGGGAAAGTTTTCAATATAACATATTTTGCCGGAGGCAAGCCTGAGCATCTGCTTGAGAGGCAATGGTTCTACGCCTGGTTTTCAGGGCCTGCGGCAGTAATACTGGAAGCAGCGTATTTTTATCTATTTAAAAAGGGCTCTGATAAAAACACATTTGAGCCCGGCTGTATGGCCCCGGCAGTAAAGAAACTGAACCATCTTGCCTATGAATCTAACTTCGAGCGAGGCAGTCCCTATCGTCCGGCTTGTATCCTCTTGGATGAACGTCATGGCTGGTCCCTGCCTTCACCACCTGAAGGTATGATACTAAGCCGTAAAATATGGGGTGTTCTTGATTATACACAACAGGATATAATGGTGGATAATATCTTCGGGGCTTTATATCCGGGATATGAATATGCCGGCTCTGTAGGACATAAATATGGGGATCTCACAGTAACGCCTTATGGAGACTCTTTCGATGTTTTGATGAGTAATGCCGCCTCTAAGGCATTAGGAAAATATCCTGTTGTTTTTCTAACAGGTAAACCCAAGCTGACTAAAAATTTTAAGAATAGGCTGGAAAAATATGTTTCTGACGGCGGCAATTTAGTTCTTTGCATAGATCAGGTTGATTTTCAATGGCAGGATTTTCTGGGTGTAAAATTCTCGCCCAGGAACAATAGATGGCATACTGGCCTGGGAACTTTAAGAGTTTCGGATTACTCAGAATGGCTTGATCCTTCTCTTGGCTGGAAAGAGGAGCGTTATCACTATACGCGCATTGAAACGCAGAAAGCAGAAGTTCTGGCTGTTACAGAACAGAACGATCCATTGGTTGTTTGTCATAAATATGGACAGGGCAAGATTTATCTGGTAACAGCGCATTTCATGCAGGAAATTTCAACCCTGAAACGACCTAACGGCCTTTTAGAAGTCAGTCGATTTTTGATTGGATATGTTTTGACGCCGTATCAGAAGCTCAAAATACGAGGTCCTGACATACACTACATGGTAAACGTCACATCCGATGGTTTATCAGTCATGTTAATTAATAATAAGCCGGAGGTATGGAATGGCTGGATCAGTTTTCCTGAAATGGGTAACGCGGAAGTGCGGGAATATATTACAGGAGAGCAAGTTCACACGTATTCAGCGGGAAATGATTTATCAGTTCGCCTTTATATAGCCGCCTATGGTATAAAGCTTCTGGTGATTACTCAGGTTCACGGTTCAAGGGTTCAAGGTTAGTGAGTGATGCCTGGCCGCAGGGCGGTCCCACGGGCAGGCAAACAATTGTCCGGCAGCTTTAGCGTTAAACCGGTTATGAAAGCAAAGAATTTTAGACAGGATTACAGGATGATCAGGATTGAACACGATCTTTGTCAAATCTGACCCCGAATGTTCGGGGTCAGATTTGACAAAAAGGTTTGTTATTGATAAAGAGGATATGATTTCGTAGTTATTCTTTCAATTCAGTCTATCCTGTTTATCTTGTTTATCCTGTCAAAAAAATACAAATTCCTATACGGTCGAGTTACAGGACAGGAGGAATTATGAAAAAATTGATTGGAATCGCTTTGCTGGGATGGATCCTGTCACCTTGCGTAAGTCAGGTGCAGGGAACAGTATTTTTCGTGGATGGCAATGTGGTGGCGTCAGGTGCCGGGTCATCGTGGGAACAAGCATTCAAGACCATTACCGAGGCAAACGACCTGCTTGGTGATGGTGAACATACAGTCAAGGTAAGAGGGGATTATGTCTTTCGGGAAAAGGTGGATGTGGA
>CAZBGF010000113.1:0-6297 GCA_964491255.1 uncultured Verrucomicrobiota bacterium | reverse complement strand
CTTGTTACAGCAGGCCCCACACGTGAACCCATAGACCCTGTCCGATTTCTCACAAACCGGTCCAGCGGCAAGATGGGGTATGCTATTGCCCGATCCGCTATTCAGCATGGTTATGAAGTGGTGTTGATTTCCGGCCCGGTCTCAATCTTGCCGCCGCACAAAGCGGAAGTGATTCCTGTTACAACGGCGGAGGATATGCTTCATGCTGTGCAAGGCCGGGTATCCTGGTGTGATGTTCTGGTTATGGCCGCCGCAGTTGCTGACTGGCGTCCTCAACATTACAGTCCGCATAAAATTAAGAAGCTAAACATGCCGACAACGCTTCAACTCGAGCCGATTCCCGATATTATTCGATCTGTACTGCCAAATAAAGGGAAACGATTATTCGTGGGTTTTGCCGCAGAAACGGAAAATCTTCAGTCGGCGGCGCGGCAAAAACTGTTGGATAAAAAATTGGATTTAATTGTTGCCAATAACGTGAAAGAAGCGGATTCAGGTTTTGAAGTAGATACCAATCGGGTTACCCTTATTTCGTCGGACGGCAAATGTGAAGAATTGGCTCTGATGTCAAAGAATGATGTGGCTGATCGTATTATTCAGTGGGTTGATGGTAACTATTCAGGCACAAAGCTCCATAGGCACAAAGGGGTAGGGGGATAAGGAAAGTATGGGAGTATCGGTGTGTCGGAGTATGAGAGTAATTCCGGAGTGCTGATTGCTCAATGGAAATATTCTGTAAAAAAACTTCGTGGCTCTGCTTGCCCCGCCACAATGCGAAGCTTTGGGCTGGGTGGCTTCGTGCGAGAATAAAAAAAAAGAAGAAGTCAGCAAACTACTGGAGGCGTATTCTCGGAGTATTCTGAATTCTGACTACCTTATAGCTTACGGTTCTGGTTACAAAGATATATCAGATATCAAAGTCATTTCACAGGGATGAGACCTATGGGTTGACCGCCCATATGAGCCGTTGTGCTATTTCAATCCCCGGTTCGACTAAAAAAATAAGTGGCAAATAGTTTCATAAACTTTGTCCCTTTGTGCCTGAGTTACGATTGATGATAAAACTCCCAAAACACAGGAAGAACGAACGTTCCATTGGGTTGCCAGGTGCAATCAGAATTGGAGTCGGAGCCATCGTGGGTGGTGGTATTCTCGTTCTTGCCGGAGTGGCTTATTCGTCAACAGGGCCGTCAGCTATTGTCGCTTTTGCGTTGAATGGCGTTGTTGCTGTTCTGACAGCACTGAGTTTTGCGGAAATGTCGACTGCGTTTCCTGAGTCGGGTGGTATCTATAACTTTGCCAAGAAAGTTTTGTCCGTACGATTTGCTTTCATTGTTGGCTGGGTGGTATGGTTCGCGTTTATTGTTGCCAGCGTTCTTTACGCATTGGGGTTCGCTGTATTCGTGGTCATCGTAATCAAGCAGGTGTGGAGCGCGGTTTTCGGCGTGTCGCCAGCCTGGCTCACGGGCCGCTGGGTTATCATGATTCTTTCAATAGGGGTAATGGCTTTTTATACATTTACCCTTACCCGAAAGGATATTGGCGGCGGACAGTTTGTGACTATCGGCAAGTTGCTTATTTTTGCTGTGCTTATTGCAGGTGGTTTATATGCTCTTTGTGGCCGATCATTTATATCGATCCGCGAAAGTTTGACCCCGTTTTTTACAAGGGGTTCGATTGGTTTGTTCCAGGCTATGGGTTTTACGTTTATCGCTTTCCAGGGATTTGATGTTATCGCGTCTGTCGCTGGAGAGATTAAAAATCCTGGCCGAACGATTCCCCGTGCAATGCTCCTGTCATTGGGTATTGCACTGGTGATCTACCTTCCGCTTCTTTTCCTCGTGGCCGCTGTGGGTGCGGAACCCGGCCAGAGCATCATTGCAAAGAGTGCTTCACAGCCGGAAAGCTTAATTGCAATAGCCGCGCAAAATTATCTTGGCCCTCTGGGTTTTTGGTTTGTTATCATTGCGGCGATTTTTTCCGTTCTATCCGCGCTCCACGCGAATCTGTTCGCGGCATCGCGCGTGGTGCTGGCGATGGCCCGTGACAGAACGTTTCCCAGCGTGGTCGGAACTATCCATAAACGTTACGGCACTCCGGCAACAGCTGTTTTAGTAAGCGCCTTTTTTGTTGTAGTGATCCTTATCTTTATTCCTGATGTGGCGTCAGCAGGAGCAATCGCGAGTCTCATATTCTTGGTTTCATTTGCTTTAGCGCATTGGACCAGTATTCTCGCCCGCAGGCGCGGCGGGGCTCGGCAGACCCCTTTTCATGTCCCATGGTTTCCGGTTATTCCAATCGTTGGCGCTCTTGCCTGTGTCACGCTCGCGTTGTTTCAGGGAATTACTGTGCCTCGTGCCGGATTGACAGCAGTCGTCTGGCTTGGAATCGGTGTAGTTCTTTATCTGGTTCTGTTCGCGCGACGAGCCCGCATGGTTGACGCGTTTGCCGAAGGGTGGAAACCCTGGCTTGTGCGGCTTCGCGGGCGAAGTCCGGTTGTCCTGGTTCCTATTGCCAATCCATCTAACGCTGAAGCTATGGTTGCCACAGCTAACGCATTATCTGTTCCAGATGTTGGTCGTGTTCTTTTGCTTTCAGTCGTACCTCCTCCGGAAGAGCGTGATAACGGTGATTATTCCAAACAGCTGCTGAACGCGCAACTTATTCTGCGCAATGTGCTTGCAATGTCATTCAAAGCCGGGTTGTCTGCCGAGGCAATGACAACTATTGCGCCTAAACCATGGTTGGAGATCAGACGAATTGCTGGAGTTTATCAGTGCGAAATTTTGCTGGTTGGCCTCAGCGATCTTTCCGAATATGTCATGGGCAGTCCGATCGAGAAATTGATGAGCGATGTCGATTCTGACGTGGTCGTTCTGCGAGCTGAGCAGAATTGGCGCCTGTTAAAAGCCCGGCGCATTCTTGTTCCGGTGAGTGGTAATAGCTGTCATGATGAACTTCGGGCGCGTCTTCTTGGCAGTCTTTGTCGAATCGGCGCGCGGGGCATCACATTCCTGAGGATTTTACCGGAAAATGCGTCACAGAAAACCTGTAATAAAGCCGAGCGTGCTCTTTCACGATTTGCGCAGGATGAAGCGCCTGGTTATATTCAAATGAAAGTTGTGCGAAGTGATGGAGTCGCTAATGAAATTATCCGGCAATCGGCGGAAAAAGATCTTGTTATACTCGGTCTTCAACGTCTCAGCCGACGGCATAAAGTGCTTGGGGATATTACTCTCAATGTGGCGCGGCATGCTAAATGCGCAACAATTATCATTAGTCGGCGTGGCTGACCCGAAAATTTTCTTTGGCCATTAAAGCTGTGAGGCCAGTTCAGGCATGAATCGGCGGTGAGCACGGACCAGACGGCAACCCATTTCCTCGATTTCCTTGTTGTTTAGATGTGAGCATACAGGGTCAAGTCGCAAGGCCTGTAACGCGCGTTTAAGATCATGGGCAAAACAGGCTTCCACTGTAAGGTCAAAGACACGCGCGCACGGCTCCACAAAGCTTTGAACTGGTTCCGGCAGATTGCCGAACGCAATCGGCGAGAAACCGTTGCTGTCAACACGTATTGCCGTTTCCACAACTGTGCCGATCGGAAGACTTGCCACTTGCCCGATGTTTGGAAAATTCCCCACGTCAATGAACGTCCGGCCAGTATGGTGAGCCGCAATAATATCAGCCGCGGTTTCACGACTCTTGATGAGAAATGATTCTGGGATTCCATTAGCCGCAAATTTTGTTAGCTTTTGCTTTCGCTTTCGCAACCCTTCCCGCCGCTCTGCCACTGACGTTCGTACAATCTTGTATTTTCTCATATTCCGTTTACTTGTGATGTAGGATGGAAAGAACTCGCACGTGTGTCGGTCACCAAGATACGGCATGACACCAGTCAGTTCCCAGAGTTCAGTGGCAAGCTCACGGTACGACTTAAAGCCCATGGGATCTGCCCGGGCTTCGCGCTTCAATTCTGTAAATCCCTTAGAATCAAGGCGTTGTCTGAGGTCGGGCATTAAATTTTTGCCGGATATACTGATCTCAGTGGTCCAGAAGAAGTGATTCAACCCTGCATATCGCATCGAGATATCATTCTCGTTTTCAATACCGTAAACATCTTTGATGAAGTTTAAGTTTTCGAAGAGGCCGTGGCAGAGCCCAACAACCGGACCATTGCATACTTGGCACATTACTTTGGTTAGTGTTGTCATGGGATTTGTGTAGTTGAGCACCATGGCCCCAGGCGCATACCGGTTGATAGCTTCCCCGAACCCGACGAAAACTCCGAAGTTGCGCAGGGTTCTGGCCCATCCGCCTGGTCCCGACGTGTCGCCTACAGTATGGAAAATACCATAGTCCTCTGGAATGGCGATATCATGCGTCATGGCATTCAGACCGCCTGTGGAAATCGTAATGACGAAGTAGTCAGCTTTCTTGAACGCCCTGGCACAGTTACTCGTGGGAACTATACGTGCTTTCGTGCCCAGAGCTTTTTGTATTTGAGCCAATACGTTTGCCACAAGCTTGACTGCCTTCGCATCGATATCGTAGAGAACAAACTCTGCATCACGCAGAGCTTTCGTCATCAACATGTCTCGTACGATACGTGATGTCCACGCGTTACTGCCGCCGCCAACCAACACAATTTTTGGTCTTTTCATTTGTTCTTCTTTTCTCTTTTTCAATGGCTCATCTGCAGAATGTATGGGTCATACGAACGAGGAGTTAACTGCGATTACAGCAGTTGTTTACTGCTGATGCGTATTTTGAAACAAATTGCGCATGGTTTCAGCTTTTCGAATTTTTTTTAATCTGCCGGATCGTGTAATAAGAATCTCCGCACTGCGCAGCCGGTTATTATAATTATGACTCATGGCAAAAGCATGTGCGCCGGCATTATGAAGTGCGATAATATCACCAACAGAAATAAGAGGAAGCAAGCGGTTTTTAGCAAATTGATCATTGTTTTCACATAGACGCCCAACGATATTGACCTTTTCCTTTTTACGGGTTATCTGTCCAACACGTGGAATAACAGTAATGTGATGATAAGCGTCGTAAATGGCAGGGCGGGGTAGGTCATTCATTCCTGCGTCAATACCGACAAACGTTTTATGGCTTTTTTTGATCACATGGACGGTTCCAATGAGCCAGGCTGTATCAGCCATAATCAGTCGACCGGGCTCAGCCATCAATATCGGCTCGTTCAGCCCGTACCTGGCACATTGGTTGTCAAAGACACGGCGAATTTTTCGCGCAATATGGTCTAAATCCAGACTCTTCTGTTCCGGTTCGTAGGGCACCCCGAATCCGCCGCCGATATTCAAGTAGTCAAAATCAATACCGGTCTTTTTTTTGATTTTTCCCGCAATATCAAGAAGTTTTTCTGTGACAGTTTCAAAATATTCCTCATCGATAACATTGCTTCCGGTCATTGCGTGGATTCCGAAGCGCTTGACGCCAAGCGCTTTTGCGCCCTGGTACGCGGCAACAATATCTTTAAGCGGCACGCCGAATTTCGCATTGGGTCCTGCGAAAAAAAGGCTTTTCATACTGCCCTTGGAAATTCCCGGATTGACACGAAATGAAATAAATTCCGGTACGCCGATTTTTTTGACAGTGTTGAGCATACTGATGTCGTCGAGATTTAATTTAAAACATCCTGTCTTAAGCACAAACTTGAATTCATCCTCGGTTGTATAGTTGCCGGTATATATTCCTGAAGCGCCGAGCTTACGCGTTATCCAGACTTCAGCTTCGCTGGAAGCATCGGATCCGAATCCCTCGGAAAAAATAATTTTCAACAAATGTGGATTCGAATTGGCCTTGACAGCGTATAAAGGTGAAAAAGAAGGGAAATACTTTTGAAATGCGTTCCTGAAACGGCGGCAATTTGCCCGTACCCGTTTTTCTTCATAGATGAAAAATGGAGTTTTGAACTGATGTGCGGCTCGTCGAATAACTGCTGTAGGCAAATAGACGACATTCCTGTTAATTTGTTTTGTTTTCATCATCCGATTGTTGTTCTGACAAAGGCTCTTGAGTATCTTCACCGGTTACAGGTTCCTCGTCAGACGTCACTGTATCTTCATTTTCTGTCGGGGAAACCTCCTGGTCAGCCGTCGCTTGTTCGGCAACAGGGGTGCCTGACATTTCGGCATGCCATTCTGCGCAGGCATCATCAATGATTTCCAGGGCTTCTTCAAATTCATTATCATGGGTATTCAATGGAGGAAGAAACCGAATTACGTTTTCAGCGGTTGCCAGCGAGATCAAGCCAATATCCATGAGTTTAGC
>CAZBGF010000112.1:0-6298 GCA_964491255.1 uncultured Verrucomicrobiota bacterium | reverse complement strand
TGGATATTATCCTTGAAACTTTGTGCCTATGTGCCTTTGTCACTTTGTGCCTGAGCAGTTATGTTGTTTTTACAGGGGTTGGTCCATGGCGTTTCCAGTAGTCTAGAACATGCTGTGCGATTTCGTGTGTAGACATTGAGTTGTTGATATAGATCCAGTCTACATGAGCCTGGTGACGAAACCATGTTTTCTGGCGTTTCGCCAGATGTCGAGTGCGAATAATGGTTTGATTGACAGCTTGCTTGATCGAACATTGTCCCTTCAAATAGTTCACTGCTTCCGCATAACCGATGGCTTGACGCGCAGTTGAAGAGGACTCAAACCCTTTTTGAAGCAAATGCTCGACTTCTTTGATCAATCCTTTGCGATACATGGTCCGCACCCTGCTTTCGATACGGGCGCAGAGCTGATCGTAAGGCAGTATCAAACCGGGAATGCGAGGGCTTGATTTTCCAAACTTCCAATGTTTGGAATAATTCGTGTCTTTAGCGCATGCGCATTCAAGCGCGCGAATCAGTCTCCGAGGATTGTTCTTATCAGAAAGAGATTTATATAATGTCGAATCCTCGTTTTTCAACCATTCCTGTAAAGCGCTGACCCCTTTTTCCTTCAATAGATGTTCTGCGCTTAAACGGATTGTCGTATTCATCGGGGGCCGTGAGTCCAGTCCGTCGGTGAGGCTTTTAATATAAAGGCCTGTTCCTCCGGTCACGATCAGTTTTCGCCTCTTTGTTATAACCGTTTGGATGGCTTGAAGCGCAGCAACCCGATAATGGCCCACACTGAACCGTTCCAGCGGAGAAACCAGGTTAATACCCCAGTAGTGTACCTTAGACTGTTCGGCAACGCTTGGTTTAGCGGTTCCAATATCCATGCCCTGATAAACGAGCATTGAATCAGCACATAGAATGTCAAAGTCATGACGTTCAGCAATCCTTTGCGCAACAGCAGTTTTTCCAACAGCTGTCGGTCCGGTAAGAAAGAACACTCGCGATTCGAGTGTCTCACCAGCTTGTCCTTTATGAGCGTATTCCTTGTCTCGGGGCCGGGTTCGGAGTGTCAAGGTCGGCCGGAGACATGTATTCTCGCGGGTGGATTGTGAGCTCATTGAAGTATGCTCAGTTTGTTTGTAATGCACTTTTATTTTTGTTATTGGTTGTGGACCCGTGGTCTGGAGATGCAGCCGCAGAGAACCAGATCGATGATATCAGGTATATGATCACGCCAACGCAAATTGATGAATCCGCAAGATTAAAAGAGGGCCAGTGATGGGTTAAGCAATAAAAGTCCAGAAAATCCGTTACCCCCCCAAATTTAATTCGATCGATCAAATTACCTATGATTCCTCCGAGCATACATCCAACGGCAACTCGAAAGATATAGCGATTGTCCGTCAACCAGCGATAAAAAATCACAATGATGACGAGTACCAACAGGGAAAGGATGATCAGCCATTCATTGTTGTGTTGAAGGATTCCCCATACAGCTCCTGTATTTCTGAGGTAAGTCAGATTAAAAAACCCATGGATCACAGGCAGGTTTTCACCCGGCACCATATTCTGCCTGATCAGGGTTTTCGTAAACTGATCCATGAACGCGATGATAAAACCGAGCACCAATGCAAGCATAATTGAGTGGCTTTCATTTATGAACGTAACTTTTCAGGTTCAAGGTTGGGGAAAGCGGCGAAAAACATAATAACAGAGAACCGTGAACCTGAGTAGTCATCAATGGACAATAAATCAGCTTTTCAAAACGATTGTTAGTTGTCTTCGTTCGTGCGTAGAGAAGATTTACCCGCGTTCGGAAAGATAGAAGGCGTCTCAAACGAACGATTTGCTCTCCCTTTTGTTTCTGTAAGCGCCTTGCATGATATGCACATTTTTGCATACGGCCGCGCCATAAGACGTGCTTTTTCAATTGGATGCTTGCAAATCTCACATATGCCATATGTTCCAATTTGAATGCGATTTAGAGCTTCATCAATTTCAAAAATATTATCCTGCTCCAGGCTGACCCTGTTAAGAGCAAAGTCGCGGTCATAGTTGTCAGTGCCTTGTTCTTCAGATCGGAAATTAATTTCAGCATCATTTTGCGAACGGCTTAAATTATCCTTAGCAAGGAAATTGATTTGACCTATAATACTTTCGCGCAGGTTTATTAAAAGATTGCGCATTTTGCGCATTTCGCTGGCTGTAAACATTTTTTTTCGTTTTGATTTGGTTGTTTTTTTTGCGGGTTTTGACGTTGAACTCACGGAAGATGTTCTTTTGGCTTTACCCTGCTTCGATTTTGCTGAAGAAGCTTTCTTTTTTACTGTTCCGGACTTTTTAGAACTTAATTGTTTGACGGTCTTTTTCTTCTTGACGACTCGTTTTTTAGCTCGAACAGATGTCGATTTAACTTTTTTCTTAGCTGAAGTAGCGCGTTGTTTTACCATGATTCACCTCATAACCCATAAATATTATTCCTGCCCATTATCGTGACCAACGTTTGTGTTTCTCTGCTTTATTAAAAACATTCGAATGCGAATTTCAATTAAAAATTGCATCACACTATCAAAGCTTGATTTTCATGTCAATCTTAAGAAACAAAAAAATAACCGTTCAGTAGCAAAAGCATTCCGGCTTTACTCCCATACATTCTTCAGTCAGTAGTCAGTTGTTTCCGATACTCTCCAGACCGATACCCCGATACACCCATACTCCCACACATCTTCCACTCCCGTTACCTTTTATTGCAGGCTCCTATTTTTTTAACAAATCCTGCAGAAATTTAATGCCTTCCTCAATCAGTAGATTACTGCCCGCTTGCCCTGCTGTTTTTGCCGCCTCTCCCAGGAATTTATTCTTGTTAAACACGGGGTTGTTTACAGTGCCGCCCACAGGCAGCTGAATGATTTTCCCTTTCAGATGCTTGTAGATGTTTTCACCCACCATTTCACGTGTGATTGGGATCTTGATTATATAATCCAGAGTTTTGTCCAATCCCACCGATCCTGAAATGATGATGTTATATCCCCCGATATTCAAGACCATCTGAGATGAATAAATCCGGCCGTTACGATAAACGAAATGAATGTCCTGATCCAGAATAATTATGGCTTCATCCTGCAGTTTGGCAAGTGATAAGATGTTGTTCAAGATTCCTCCTGATGAAAGGGTAACGGAATGCAGGGAAGAGAGTCCTTTGAATTTCATTTTCTGTATATGGGTTGTGTTAAGTGGGATTCTGCATTGGTCGATTTTCGCGCTGATAGAACCCGAAGTAACAGCACAGCCTTTTAATAGAGGACTTACGAATTCGATCAGTTGATCAAACATTTCGTTTGTCAGTCTCACTTCGCTCAGGATTTCGGACTTGTCAGGAATGGATAGGATGGCCGGGTCTTGTCCTGCATCCACGTAAAGAGGCAGAATCATTTTTCCCTGGTTGACAATGCTTTCTATGTTTAACTGGATGAGTGCATCACGGATTTGCAAGGGGATTTTCACATCGGATATTTCAATTCCGAAAAATTTGATGAATTGAACGGACAGGATACTGTTTACGTCTGCTTTATTCAACATATCTAAAGCGTTCGTTGCCGAAACAGGTAAGGTTATGGTTCCTTCAGAGGAAATCGCTTTATCCACAATCAAACTGTCTTTCCAGTGAAAAGTGAATGGCGATAAATTGACATTAAATCGAGGAATGCTCAGGACATTGTCTTTCACCGAGCATTGACTTGTCAGATTGGCTTTGCCGATTATGATCATATTCTTTGGAACCTGTGCGAAAGACCGTACGAAAGTCATGAGCTGAGCCATGTCCGATTCAGTGTGCAGCGTCAAGCCTTGCAAAATCGGATTGCCATCGCTGTCAGGAATGAAACGGTCGCATTTTATTTGAATGGATGCCGGTTCCGAGAGCGTTGAAAGCGACATGTCCGTTATACTGTTTATTTTTTTATTTTCGTCCAGATTAGCTGTTGCGCCAAGATTGAACTCGGCATTATTCATATGAATCGGTTTTTCTGTGAAACCGATCAGATTGAAATCAGAAAGGCGGGCTTTAGCTGAAAGGCTTTTTTTCTGCAGGTTGTGGCTTTTCAGCGTCATCTGAACTGTGAATTGGCCGCTTCCTGATTTGCCGTTCAGATCAATAAATTTTGCGGCTTCGTTCAGAGCAGTTGCAATATTCGCTTCCAGATCAACGCTCATTCCATCCATATTGCCTTTGCCATACCCTGAAAGGAATGATGAGCTCAGGTCAAAACGGTCCAGTTGAAAGTCGGTTTCTCCAAGCATGCCTTTCGCGGATAATATAATAGGTTTATCCAGTTGAATAGCGCTTCCCTGGACATGTGCCGTGAGATTGCTTGTATTCAATGTTCCTTCAAAATTTATGTTTTGTTTATCTGTCTCAAATTGAGCGTTGAGTTCCAGAGAGCCTTGTGCAAAAGTGAGTTCCTTCTGGATATTCAATGTGTCTGGAAATTGACGCATTGCCTCGGCAATATTCAGATTGCCTGTTATGAGAAGATTTGCTGGAGGAATACGTTGCTTTGCAAATTGGGCGAAACTCCCGGAGATGCTGGTATTCAACAGCACCGATTTCAATTTGCATGTATTGAGCGTCACCTTCTGCCCTGCTTTTGCCAGGTCAAAATCTAACCGGACAGTGTCTGCTGAAGGCCTGTCATGCCTTAAAAACCCGCCTGCCATACGAAGTGACTCAATCACTATTGTTCCCTTGGTTTCAAGTGACTCAATTCCCTTCATACGGGCATCCAGTTTACCCCGTAAATTTCCTTGTATCTGAGGAAGGAATTCTCGGGTTGGAACCATGGCCATAACAGTAGCGATGTTCAATTCGTCGAGTTCAGCCAGTACGCTGAGAGTGAGAGCATCAAGCAGATTGGTTTTTCCTGTCATGTCAATCTGGATATTGCCGTTTATGTCCAGCGTTCCGTTTCTGTTGTCTGATGCAACTGATGTCATTGCAGGCATCATGCGTTCAGGTAAAAGCGTTGTTACGTTGGCCAGATTGATTTTTCCATTTATTTTAAGATTCGCTGTTGAAATATCATTGGAAGGGAAGAGAGTTAAATCGCCATATACAGAAGCTCGAAAAGGTGGCCCATCCAGGATAAACGTTTTAATTGAGACATCATGTCCTTTTTTGTCGGCATCGATTTGTAAACTGATTTTGTCAAAAGTCAGAGTGTCTCCCGGAATTCTGTTTCCTTGCATTTCCAAATGCTCCATGGCGACTTTGCCTTTTGCGCTGATATCGTGTATCCCTTCCATGGCAACTGTCAAAGCTCCGCTGAGATAGCCGTCAATGTCCGGCAATGACTTATTCGTATTCATAAAGGAAATAACCGGGGCTGCATCCCAGTTCTGTAGTGTAATGGTAACGGTTCCGTTTACAGACTCAGGATCGAAAACACCGCCGGGAAGAATCTGAACCGATCCTGTAATAGTGATGGAGCCATTGTTCTGGTCCTGTTTTCCGGCAATTATGAATGGGTATGGATTGTTCAGGGCATCAATCTTCACACTTGCATTCAGATTAGTTATCAGAACCGTGCTTCCCGATTGATCCGCAGTCGAAATCCTGCCACGGAAAAGATTAATTTCACCATCGAGGTCAGCCTGAACAGGATTCCCTTTTTCAGTGCGAGTCAGTGCGTATACTGCTTTTGCCAATGCTGGCAGTTTGAAGGCTATTTTAATACCTTTCGCCTCAAAACAGAATTTCCCGTCAGGCGCAGTTAATCGAATGCCATTCAGTTCAATGCCTTGAATCCATTGAATAGACCACGAACGAATGGCCAGCGTTGCGTCCATTGAGCTGTTGATCTGATTCAAAATCAGCTCACGAACATGTGAAGTCGATAGAATCCACGGCGCAGAAAAAACGATAAGCCCAAGCAGTAGTACAAGAACAAAAAATATACGGGTCAAACGTTTCATCATTATCCCGAATTTTGCAGTTGGTAAGTGTGTTGCAGATGCAATGCGTGAAACACGCAGCTGTATAAGCATACCCCGCTTTGAGCGGGGCAAGCCGTAAGCTTGCCATTCTTTTTGGCATGGTGTCTCAGAACGCAGCGCCACGTAAGTACAGGGACCAACTCATTGCGGGTAAGAAAATGCAAGAATTTCCCTATTCTTTTATTCATTTTTTATTCGTCCTGTTTCAAATGAATTGCAGTTGCTTGTATTTTTTGAGCCGTACATGTAAGTTGTTGGTTAACCAGTGTAGTGAATCGATGTATTATGTCCGCTGACAAGAATATAAACGTAGTGGA
>CAZBGF010000111.1:0-6324 GCA_964491255.1 uncultured Verrucomicrobiota bacterium | reverse complement strand
GTCCTGTTGAGACAATTTTCTCCGTTGTAGCCGCGGCTTTATAAGCCGCGTAGGGAACGTCGCTTACAAAGCGACGGCTACAGCATGAAATACAGTTCCAAAAACTGTTTTGAGCAATTTTGCAGGAGTCTAATGAACAGTTACGAAAGGAGTTAGTATGAATATTCGTCCTTATCAGCTCATGTGTATTATATGCAAACTGGGATCAGGCGTTATGCCGGACACCAGTGACGCAAAGCTTTCGGTAATACTCAAGAACATTCGTCAAGACCCGGATATGCCCGTATGTCTTCAATGCAACGTGGATTCCGTTTATAGATATCAGAATCCGGGAAGGGATGACGACACACCGGAAGGCAATCTTTTTAATGAGAAAAGAGACCTGGACATATTACAGAAGCTTGGACTCGTCCCGGGAGCAACACGTCCGGCGCGTGATCTTTTTGAGTGTCTGTTCAAGAATATCAGCACCACGCGTGGGATTTGCGGATACGCAGACATCACCGCTGAAACCTGGAAAGGATGCCCCGATGCGAACAGCGGAAATTATGAAAAGGGTTATGCCAGGGGAATAAACAGTATCATCGAGGCTCGAAATGAGGATGACATGGCAAGCGTCAAAAAAAAATCAGTAAAAACAATGTACGAAACTGAAACTCTTTCAATCAGGCCACACCATTTGATGTGCATGGCCTGTTTTCATGACGGAAGAAAAACATGTGAACCAGACGAAGAAGATAACCGCTTTGAGGCCATTGACATTATTCAGAAGAATCCGGATATCCCAATTACCCTGAAACGCGGATGCTGCATGATTTGCCCTCCATGCGGATCGTACGATCCGCAAAGCGGATTTTGCGTTGGAGGACATGGAATGAGTCTCAGGGATCAGAAAAAAGATCTGGATATTCTGCAACTGCTTGGACTTAAATACGGCGACACGTTACCTGCGCGTCAACTCTATTGCATGTTGTTCGAAAGAATCCCCTCCACCCGAATGGTCTGCGCATACGGAGACGGGGTTGTGCGCGGAGCTGAGTGGACTATTTGTCGCGATCCGGCTGGCAGTGAAGCGTACAAAAAGGCGCGCGCGACCAACATGGGGATACAGGCATAGCAATCAACCGAGATCAGTGATCCTATAAAGAGCAGTTCAACCGCTCCGTAGTTAACCGTGGTTATTGTAATATCTTATTAATCAATGCCTTGCAATGACGACTGAGGAGTGCAATCGCTACACCCATCGGGTAAAGAATTGAACACCCAACATCCAACAAGGAATGTCCAATTTCCAAGTGAAGACTTCTCTGGATCGGTTGGATACCTGCCCGCAGTGCTATAGCGTTGCAGGCGGGGTGGGAGTTCTTTACCTGCCGGGCCTAGACTGGTTGGACAGTGGACATTCAACTGCAAAATATGGGTTTATAGGATGAATTGCTGTTTCTGAGTCAGAACAAGCCGGTTGAACACCATTCGTTTTGAGAAGAGATCACAGCAGGAAGTTACCAAGAACAGGGTCCGGGGCAGCGCCGTATTTCAATGCGTTTTGATAGTGAACACGCGCAACGGGTATGTTGGTCGGATTTTTTTTCAGAGTGATCCATGCCAAATTGTAATATGCTTCATTGAGTTTTGAATTCAGAGATAATGCGCGTCTCATCTGCTCACTGGCTACACGGATTTTTCCCATTCTCATCTGCGCAACGCCCATTGCGACATAAGCGTTCGCGTTTCTCGGATTTTCTTCAAGAGACAATCTCAGAAGCTGGATGGCTTTATCAAATTGCTGGCTGTAGCATTCAACCAGCGCCATCAGCATATGGAGATCAGCATCGGAAACCGGCTCTGTAATTCCCGCTTGAAGCGCTGTACGGGCTTTATCAATGAGTCCCATTCGCAGATAACAGCGCACAACACCTTTCAAAGCGTCCGTGTTTCCGGGTTGTTCAGTTGCGATGTTTGTGTAGATTTTAATTGCATTTTTCAGTTTGCCAGCGCGTTCCAATTGAGCGGCTGATTGAATCATAGCTGGATATCGCAATGACTCAGGCACCTTTTTCACAAGATCGGTGGAACCAGTGGGTTTCGCTTTTGCTTCCTGCTTCGGTTTCTCAATATCCACGGCGGAAAGTGTTTTAGGTGATTTGTCAGGAACGGGTGAAACAGTCTTGAGTTTTGCAAGCTGTGTTTTACAGTAGTTGATGCGGAACGCGAGAAGACGGGGCTGCCATTCCGGATAGTCTTTTCCCATCTGTACGAGAAGGCCCAACGCTTCCTCGTACAGGTCAACTGCTTCCTCAATCATGTTTTGTCTCGTAAGCCAGTCGCCCAAACTTATGGAGTTATATGCTATGAGAAATTGATTTTTCGCGGGGTTATCCTGCTCGTTTTCGGCGACAACGCCGGAACTCGCCATCGGGATCAGCACGACAGCTGAAAGCAACAGCGAATAAACAAATCTATATAACAGGATTCTCATGGATTGTCACTCTCCGCTCACACTTTGTGCCTGAATAGTTACTTTGACTTTAACGCTATATCTGGTAATAATATTCTGATGAAAAGGATACATCGTTGTCAGAATTCACATGAATTTAATCATATCAGTCTGTATAATACCAGTAAAAATCATTCATGTGATGGAATGATTCTGGTTACAATCCTGATTTTGGTTGGTCTGATTACCGCGCTGGTTATCCAGGCGCAGGTATCCGCACGACTGGCGTTGCGTACTGAAGAGCGAAAATGCCTTAAGGTTCAGCTTCGCGCTGCGGCAACGGATGCCGCGTGGAATGCCTTGTATGTTCTTGCTTGTGACAACGACCGGTTCGTGGATCACACCAATGAGCCCTGGGCTTGTCCCACGAAACTTATTCTTCCAAATGGTATTGAAACCGTGGTTTTGATCACGGATGAGAACCGTTTTTTTAATGTCAACAATTTATCTGTGCTTCCATCTGATAAAACAGTACGCTCACCTTCAGATATAGTCATTGACCTGCTGAAATCATGTGATATTTCTCATCCAGAGGTTCGAACGCAAAATTTGAAAGACTGGATGAACATGGATCATGAAATGACCCGATATGCGCCGCTGGGCATAACACTTATTGAAAGTCCAGATGAATTTGCGCGGGTTCTGGGCGTAACACTTTGTTCAACCAAAATCCCTCGGATGTTGACGGTTCTGCCGGGCCGGCGCGCGCAGATTGTACCAGTGAACATCAATACGGCGGGGCGTGAGGTTCTTCTGGGTGTTATGGGTTCACACAGGGATGCACTGGTTGATTCGATATGCCGCTTTCGGGATTCACAACCCTTGACATCTCTGGCGCCGCTTGCGCGATTCATGGACGTGAACAGCCAGCGGAAATACCAAGGTTATCTTGATGTAAAAAGCCGTTTTTTTTCTGTGGTAGCATATGCATTCAAGAATGGACTTTCTGAAGAAGTTTATGGACTGGCATATCGCAATAATGAGGGAGTGATTGAAATTATGAGATGGATTTGCAGGTCATGAGCATGTCAACAGATAATGAGAACTGTTATTCCGGGGAGCCGACACGCTGGACCAACGTATGTTATGGAATCACGATCCATGGCACAAGTATTGCGGGTATCCGGTCATCGCGTTCAACAGGAGGTGTTATCCACCATTCCTCGATTGTTACTTTGGATCAGGAATCCTGGAATGAATGGATTATAGAAGCCGGCAAACCGGGAAAGACCACGGTTGGATGTGTTTCCGTTCAGGAAAGTTTGACATTATGGCTGACAGCTCCATTTGCATCCATAACTAAGGCGAAAAAGGTTTTACCTTCGCTGTTGGATATACAGATACCCTTTCCGTTGGAGGACTGCCTGTATCAGTTTCTTGATATTCGGCGGACGCCGGATAACACGACACGTGCGTTGGCTGTAGCAGCACGTCGGAAAGACATCGTAACTCGTCTGGAAAAATATCAGGCACAGGGATTAGATCCCGTATTATTGGATCACGAAGGGGTGGCGCTCTGGACTCAGAGCATTCGCGAACTGCCTCTGCCTGATGAGCTGATCCGTATCATTCTCTATTTGGAAGCTGATCACACAACCGTTGTGATTGGAATTGGCGCTCGATTTTTGAATGCTCACAGTATTCAGCATTCTTTTCCTTCTTTTTCCAGTCATAACGTTAAGCATGCATCGTCATCCGATAAGTTAGACAATGCCTCAGTAGATTTATTTGTTCAGGCTGTTCAGCGGTTTCTGCATGCTGAAGTCGAAACTGAAAGACCTGTCCAATGGATAGGCTGTGGCCCTGGCGCGCTGAATCATGACTTTATGGATGCCGTGCATCGCCGGTTGTCTGAGCAATGGCCTGGTTCCATGGCAAAGCATCAGTCCCCGGAATTTTTTCTGACCCGGGCATTAACCACGCGTGTGCTTCACAGGGAACCACTGACTTGCAATTTACGTCGTAATGACCTGACTCATCCTGCAATTTTGGACAGGGTCAGAAAGCAGGCTGTTTTCAGTGCAATGCTCTTTCTGATAGCGGGTCTGCTTCTATGCGGCATTAATGCAAGCTGGCGCTTCATGAACGGACATCGGCTTACCCGGATGAAGCAGGCTGTTTCAATGTTAGCTGAACGCCTTGCACCGGGTGTTCGTATTCCATATGGACGTGAAGTCATGGAAACGGAACAAGCTGTTAACAAACAGTCGGAACTTACTGCTCCCTTTCTCAATACTTTTACTCCTTTGCTTTCGACCCGCCTGAAGGATGTGATTAACGCGGGAAAGAAACATAATTTGACATTTGAAACGCTGTCGCTCCGGAAGACCAATATTACAATTACTGGAACAGCCGAAGATTGGGATCAATGCGATCAGTTCAAACAATGTCTTGAGGCAATGGGTTATTCCGTGGCTCTTGACCGTGAGGAAGCTATGGTTGATACTTTGGTCCGTTTTTCCATGAAAGGAGAAGTTTTTTCTCGATGAAACGTAATATCCTGATTCTGCTGTATGGAAGCGCATCCCTGATTCTTATGACCGGTGTTATTCTAACGATTACGACTATCAGCCAAATGCCCATTGCAAATCAGAAGCTTCAAAAGAGAGTTGACGCATTTCAGCAGCTTTGCAACCTGGAAAAAACCGTGAACCGCCAGCAGGCTGCTGTCCGAGTATTTGAGGGCTTGACCAATGATTTTCCGGTTTCATTAACAGCTCTTGCAACTTCATGTGTAACCAATGCAACAGCCGAAATCCGGATGCGTAATACCCGCGATATGTTCGATGGTTGGATACTGAAAGAAGTGGAAATTATTTTCAATGACGTGAATGTGAATCATGCCCTGTCTTTTCTAAATGCGGCTGAGTTCAGTCAGCCGCCATGGAGGTTGACTGAATGTCATATCTCGGCAACGCGTTCAGAAAACAGTTATGGCCGTGTCGTACTCATTATGGAAGCGTTGAGCAAGTGAGGTGTATATCCGGGCTAAGTGCGTTGATAAAGAAAAGGTAACCGTGAACGGTTACCTTTTTATTTAGACCGATGACGGACGAGCGCGAAAAAACGGTCTTCATATTCTTCGAACAGACTGTATTTTTTAAGCTTTTCCATCAGTTGTGAAATCATTGATGAATCTCGGCTGGCCTTCAAAAAACTGTCTTCGATCTCGACACGAATCCATTTGGGCACACCATTCACATCATCGAAAAGTTTGCGCTGTCCAAGTTCATTAACATTAAATGCGGCTGAATCCTGGATTACATCGAACATGAACTTGAGCAGGCAGACATCCCATGGCTCATCAACTCCGAGAATCACGGCCGCGAGCGGATCGTTCTTTTCCTTTACGCGCTGTTTGACCTGCCCGAGCACCTCGGTAACCGCACCGGAAACAATATGTTCGTTCAGCTCTTTCTTTTGAACTTTGAACCCGTATTGAAGAACCTGCAGGTCTTTAGAGTGAACGCGAAGCCATTCAATATACTGCTGCGCCTGTTTGCCGAAACCTTCCATTATTTCATTTTCATAGAAAGCCGGCGTAATAATTTGAGGGCGCAGAGACTGAATCGTGCCTTCACGAACCCGGATTTGGTTTACAGTATCCATCAGCTCACTAATCATATGATAATGCAGACGGGTTGAGCCGAAGGTCTCGAGGTGATTTTTCGGCATTATGACCACCTCAGTATTATTAACAGCAAACCAAAAATCATCACTCTTGATTTTCATATCAATAGTTTCCGTTAATTATCAAATAATGTCAAATAGTTTAGTCGATACTGAAAAAGTACTAACCACGAAGTCACGAAGGACACAAAGAGATT